>NZ_JBDFXP010000002.1:0-219529 GCF_040911965.1 Phocaeicola sp. RTP21359st1_B8_RTP21360_211022 | reverse complement strand
TTTTATGGACTTTTTTGCGGTTCATCCTAGGATCTTCTATTTGTTTACAAAGGTCAATTATACCAATTTTCATGTTATTTTATGTTTTAATATATCTTATAAAGATAAGAAAAATAATCGACATAAGCAAATAATAATACATTAATAATCAACAATATAACAAACAAACTACAAGGGATAATATAGTAAAAAATATAATGCATCTGCCCTATTCCTCTTGATAAATTTATCATTTCACTAAGGTGATGAAATTACATCACTTGAGTGAAGAATCTTTATCACTTAAGTGATAAAACTTACCCACTTAAGTGAAACGATAATTTTATCAGGAGGAAGCCACATACTCATCAAACTGAAAACATATATTCTATGGGAAGATGATAACCTACCCAGCAATCCATACCATAAAAAGACCGCCGCTTCTTCCATCAGAAACAGAAAGAAACGGCGGGTACTCTTAAAAAACAAAAAATCAATCTCTGTATCCCGGATTCTGATAAGCGTCTTTTTCCTCCTCTGTCATTTCCATGCCATCCAACTGTCCTTGTGGGATAGGACGGAGATAATGGAACGCTTCGATGGTACGGCTGTAAGTCTGCGGATTGTGATCACCCTTGCCTCCACAAATCACGTAACTGTCAGCATATTCGTTCCATTTCTGAGTACGAACCAAGTCGAACCAACGATAACCTTCGCCATAGAACTCGCGGCTGCGTTCATCCAGAATATAGTTGATGTCAATGGTTGCCGGAGTGGCGGCTGTCATTTCAGCACTGAAATCACGATCCACTTCCTTGTACTCGGCATTGCTGTAAGTCCAGCGACCGGCACGGGCACGAAGCACGTTCACCAGGTCACGGGCAGACTTGCCGGCTTGTGTGGCAGCTCCTTCTACGGCAGCTTCGGCAGCAACCAGATAAAGTTCGGAGAACTTGGCGATGTTATACGGACGGGTACTTCCCGCATTGGGCTGTCCTGCTCCGGAGCCGTTGTCTGTACGATACGGGCCGAGTTTCCAAAGACCGGGATATACATAGCGACCTACCGCATCCAGTCCCAATACCCAGTCGGCACGACCGGGCAACGTACCTGCTCCCAGATTGCTTTTAGAACCTTCTCCTGCATAGTCTATCTTATCCATATCCTGGAATACGAAAGAGAATATAGGTTCACGTTCTTTCACTTTCATTCCGTTGGCATTGGTCACCGATTCCCAGTTCTGTCCGGCTGTAGACCAGTTGCCGCGATAAACAGTAGTGAAAGTACCGTCGTAACGGGAGTCGTTCACCTTGTCGGCAAACGTCTTGGTAAACACACCCAACGGAGGAGCCATACGGGTCCAAGGGCGGCCATAACACTGCTCGGCAATACGGTTGATGACAGCCTGATTATCAGCCGAACGCGCGTCGGTATAGTTCCAATTCATCATCCATCCGGCAAAGTTATCGGGAGCACCACCGCCACCGTAGCTCAGGCTGCCACCATTATAATACTCGTCTTCCTGCGTATGGTCTGCATAGAGCAGGATTTCCATGTTACGATCATTGGGTCCGGCATTCACCATCCAAAAACTTTCCTGCAAGCCGAAAGGACCAGGGTTCTCGATAGCGGTAACCGCCACATCGTATGCCTGCTGGAAGTACCATGCCGCATCGTGTCCGTTGGGGTCTGTACGCTGGCACTCGGGATAAGTAGGAATGTTATTCGGATTCTTCAGCCACCAGGCATAAGTCAGGTAAGCCTTTGCCAAGTACAGGCGAGCAACGGTTTTGGTCACTCCACCCGTCACACGGGGATTGGCAGGCAAGTTCTCGATAGCGGTCAGCAAGTCGGGGAAGATGGCCTTGGTATACACTTCGGGCACGGTATTGCGCACGGATGTACGTGAAGGAGTGATATTGAACTTCAGTTCGCCGGACCCTAGGTCCAAAGGCACTCCGCCGAAGGTCTGCACCAACAGGAAATAATCGAACGCACGGAAGAAGCGGGCTTCGGAAACCAATGATTCATTGACTCCTACTTCGGCACCGTTCTCTATCACTCCGTTAGCGGTGTTGATGTTCGAGAAAGCGGTTCCCCACAAGGCGTCGGAACGGCAAGTCGTGGCAGTCAGGTTGCCTACTCCGGACAGGTCGGCATCCTTGAAGTTACCATCGGCACTCCATCCCCAGGTTGCCTCGTCGGTTCCCGTCAGACAGGAATTATAATAATAAGCTTGTCCGTAAATATAGCGCAAGTGTGCATACATAGAGGTCACACCGCCTTCCACTCCCTTTTCTGTCTTAAAGAAAGTAGGATCATAACTGCTGCGCGGCTGCTCGTCCAGAATGTCTGAACAGGATGCTGTCAGGAACAAAGCCAGTGCGGCTGTTCCCAAAACTCTTATTTTTGAAAATATAGGTTTCATAGTCATGCTTTCATTTAGAATGTTAAGTTAATACCGAATAAATAGTTACGGGTGGACGGTGAGTTAGTACCTACTGTCAGGAATCGTTTCTGAATACCTTCTGTCACAGCTACATTCTCGTTACCGTAAGAGTTGGTTTCGGGATCCAGTCCGGTTTCTTTATGGAAAGGAGAACAGATAATGAACGGATTCTGCACGGACAGGTAAGCACGCAGGCTCTGTATGCCCATGCGGGTCAGCCAAGCCTGCTTCTCGAAGTTGTAGCCCAGCGTAATGTTGCGTACTTTCCAGTAAGAAGAGTCAAAATAGCCCAATGTGCTTCCGTATTTCGGATTGTCACCACTCTGGATACCACCCGGTTTCGGGTACTTGGCCCCCTTGTTCTCCGGTGTCCAGTAGTCTACATCCACTTGTCCGCGACGACCGGTCAGCATATTCAGGTAACCGTTGCTGTGGTGCAGTGTACTGATCAGCTTGCCTCCGCAACGGAAGGCGGTGATAACGTTCAAGTCAAAGCCTTTATAGGCCACGCGAGTGCTGAAACCTCCTTGGAATTTAGGTTCCAAGCTGATAATCTGACGGTCTTCGGGACCAATGGCGCGGGTCGGCTTGCCGCTGGCATCACGATCACCGGTATATTTCACTTTGATCATACCTTCATTGCCACCCGGCTCCAGAATGTCCAAGTATTGGAAATCGGGATCATCACTGTTCCATAAGCCTACTTTTTCATAGTCATAGATACAGTCGATGGGATGTCCTACAAACCAGTTGTTCGCTTTATCATCTTTGGAACCCGAAGCCAGTTCGGTAAGTTTGTTACGGTTGGCAGACAGGTTGAGGCTTGCCTCCCATGTCCATCCGTTATGGTTGTCCAGAATCGTTCCGTTCAAGGTAAATTCAAAACCTTTATTTTCCGTCTTTCCCACATTAGCCATATAGCTGCTTACTCCCGAAGTGGAAGGAAGGCTTACGCTTTGCAGCAAGTCGGTGGTTTTCTGAATGTAATACTCAAATGTACCGGACAGGCGTCCTCTTAGCAAGGTGAAGTCCAGACCGAAGTTCCATGTAGAAGAGTATTCCCAACCCAATTCGGCATTAGGCAGTTCGGATACATAGTAACCGGTGACATAGCCAGTAGGACCGAAGTTATAAGGACGGGTTGCCAAGCGTCCCCAGGTCTTATAAGGATCAACAGCCTGGTTGGAGGTCTGTCCGTAACCTACACGCAGTTTCAGGATATCTATCCAGTCCACCTCGTCCATAAACTCTTCCTGACGAATGTTCCATCCTGCCGATACGGCGGGATAAGTGTGCCATTGGTGTCCCTTTGCCAAACGTGAAGAAGCGTCGGCACGTACAGTCGCCATCAACATATAGCGATTGTCGTAAGTGTACATCACACGACCCATCCAAGACATCAGACCGCTCTTCTGATAGTTCCAGTTGTCGGGGTTCACCGTAATGGTGCCTTCCGCACGCCCGATGTTATAGAACTGGAAATATTCGGCAGGAATATCCCGTCCGGCAACGTCCGAACGTGTATAGACAGTCTGTTCGGCAGAGTACATACCGACAACATTCAGCTGGTGCTTTCCAAAAGTACGGTCGTAAGTCAGCAGGTTCTCCACAGTCCAATTAGTCGTTTCCGAGTGGTTCAGCGAAGCGGTGGACGGAGTGTCTGCCGTAGTGCTGTTGATGCCTTCGCCAGTGAACGATCCACCTTTAGTAGAACGATAGTTCAAACCCAGGTTGACACGGTATTTCAAACCTTCCATCCACGGGCATTTCACTTCGGCAAACAGGTTATTGTACGTACCGAAGCCTTCGGTCTTGCTCAGCCAACTGTCTTCCAATTCTTCCACAACGCCTCTGGTCAGTACAAATGACTCATCCTGACTGTTGTATTTCACGGTACGTTTCAATGTGCCGTCCGCATTATAGGGGTCGGCGATAGGAGACATGGAAAGTACACCATACAGTCCGATATTGGAACCTTTGGTGACGTTATAGTTGGTATTGTTCACCAGTCCGAAGCGGAAATATTTTCCCACACCCTGATCGAAAGAACCACGCAGAGAGTAACGGGTATAGTTCTGAGTAGGAATGACACCTTGATCCTTATAGTAAGCCGCGCCAAAGCTATAGCCTCCACCGTTGGTACCACCGGACACGCTGACATCGTGGCTGTTTACATAACCGTCTCGTAACATCAAGTCCTGCCAGTCAGTATCCACATCGTCCGACTCGTCCACCGAATTCTCGAACTTGCCTGCTAGTTTACGCATTTCGGCAAACTTGCTACCGTTCATCATGGGATATTTGGAAAATACCTTCTTCATACCTGCATACCCATTGTAAGTAAACCGGGCGGGACTACCCTGTGCCCCTTTGTGTGTAGTGATCAGGATAACACCATTGGCACCACGCGAACCGTAGATAGCAGTAGAGGATGCATCCTTCAAAATATCCATGCTCTTGATATCACCGGGGTTGATATCGGACAAATTACCCATAAAGGGGATTCCGTCCAATACCACCAACGGGTCGTTACTGGCGTTCAACGAACGGGTACCACGGATACGGATCTGCATGGAAGCACCCGGTGCGGAAGAAGTCTGCGACATATCCACACCTGCCACGCGGTTCTGCAAAGCGTATGTAATATTGGTGGCAGGCATCTCACGCAGCTTCTCTCCGCCTACCGATGCAATAGATCCGGTCACATCACTCTTGCGGGCGCTACCGTAACCAATCACCACCACTTCTTCCAAAGCTTTGGAATCTTCCTTCAATGTAATCTTTAAAGAACTTTTTCCCGCTACCGGGATTTCCTCGTTCTTGTAACCGACAAAACTCACCACCAACACGGCGTTTTTCGATACATTCAATGCAAAGTTACCATCAAAATCGGTAATCGTACCGTTGGTAGTGCCTTTTTCCAAGACACTGGCTCCGATGATGGCTTCACCACTTGTGTCCTTTACTACACCTTTTACCATCACGCTCTGTGCAAATGCCCACAAAGGAATGAGACAGAATAGAAGCATCAGCCCCACCGGCCTAAAATTCATAGCATTTTTCATTAATACATTAATTTAAGTTATACAAAAAATCAAACAGTCATTTATTTTAAGGTAGCATACATGCCTATCGTTGTTCCAGTAAAGCCTCCGGCAGTGGCCGTTGACAGATACCCAGCGTCCACATTCCTGCACAACACGTACCACACACCTTCCTGGCGAGCATAGTAGAAATCATAATGTGTTCCGCGCGAAACCACCTTCAGGTCGGTAAGCACTCCTCCGTCGTCCAAGCGAACGGAAGCCAGCACCTTACTTTCCCCATCGCCTATCTGCCTGAGGGAAATACATTCACCTTGATCATCCCTGCCTACAGCTAGGAAATATTGATGCTTTTCGTCCTTGAACAACAATATGCCCGCTTGCTCCGCCTTGCTCTGCGGACAGAACAACATACGTGTGCTGCATTCGAACTTATGATGCTGCAACCGGCGGCATATAAAAGCCGGCACCTTCTTTTCGGAAGCACTGACTGAATCACATTTCAAAGTGAGATAACCCGGAGTCTGGGAAAGCGAGTAAAGTCCGGTAGCAGGAGCACGCAAAGTCATCCATTCCATACCCAATGTTTGTCCGTCGAAACCGTCATTCATTTCAAAGTTTCCGAAGGTGGCAGATTCGTCACGCTTCACTCCTTCGCGGCGAACAATGACTGGCACCAGATCATCCCCCTGCGTCATATAGGGGAAACCATCCTCACTCCACTTAACGGGCATCATAAAAGTCTCACGTCCTAAATTCTCGAACGTGTTGTTTATGGGACGGCAAGCCAGAAAGACTGCCCACCAATCCCCTTCCCGGGTTTGAACCAAGTCGGCATGTCCAGCGCACGTCACCGGATTAGGACGCTCCGCATCCAACTGACGCTGGGTCAGAATAGGGTTGTTCTTCCACGGTGTGAATTTGCCCGTCGGAGAATCACCACGGAAAATCACTTCCGAATGCCATCCGGCTGTTCCACCCTCGGCAGACATCAAGAAGTAGTTCCCGTTTATTTTATAAAGGTGCGGACCTTCAATCCAGATGGGCTTGTCCTCCGGACGAGCTCCCTTGTTCACCAGAATCTTGCGCGGCCCCACCGTCTTGTCCGCATTCACATCAAATTCCTGCACACGGATGGTACGATGTCCGCTGTATTCAGGCTTGTTGTCCGGCGCGTCATCATTATTGACAAGGTAGGCCTTCCCATCTTCATCGAAAAAGAAAGAGGGATCAATGCCTGTCACTTCGGGCAACATAATAGGATCAGACCATTCGCCAAAAGGATCTTGTGTCTTCACAAAGAAGTTTCCAACCCCTACATTGGTAGTAACCATATAATAAGTCTTGTTATGCGGGTTGTAGGATATGGCCGGGGCAAAAATCCCTCCACTTACGTGTTGCCCCTCCATGTTGACTAATTGAGAAGGACGATTCAAGATATGCCCCACCTGCTTCCAGTTCACCAAGTCCTTGCTGTGGAAAAGAGGCACACCCGGATAATAAGTAAAGGTGGAAACAGCCAGAAAATAATCACCTTCACCATTGGTGCAAATGCTGGGATCGGAATACCATCCCGGCAGAATAGGATTATAAAAATAATCATCTCCTGGAAGCGGATTGGAAATATAGACATCATCCTCACCTTTATAATTAAAGTAATCGAAAAGAGCGACAGACTTTCCTACAACTGGCAAATCATTTCCTTTCTTGATCGAACTACATGAGGTAAAAGAGGAGCCCAGCACCCCTAAAGCGATCAGCACGCCCGACCATCTTTTCAGCTTTTGTTTTTGTTTCATTGTCTTTCTAGTATTATAATTGACCAATTCCTTTACGGATTTCAGACGCAAATATAGAAAGTGTCGCCGAATATAAATTCTCTGCATGATACACGCATCTTTCGTAGAGTTACATCTTGCTTCAAACGTGTTACATGAATCTTTACCTGCGTTACAATACACACATAACACATTATATTACAACAAATTACATTCACACCACCAGACATTATATTTGAAGAGCACAGATATAAACAGACCGTTTGCAAGTTCCGGACAATGAACATAATTTCTGCAAACGGTCTGTTTGGACAATGCCCGGCAAAGCAACCGGTCCAATCTGTCCGAATGATGTATCACTGATTTATTTTCAGACAGATTCTATGGTCTTTATTTTCCCTTCCGCATCATACTCCAATTCGCATACCTTTAGGCTACGCAACCAAGTGGTTCCCCCCGAAGGGACACAATCGTGATGAAACAGATACCATTTTCCTTTGTATTCTACAATGGCATGATGAGTAGTCCAACCTACCACAGGCTGCAAAATAACCCCTTGATAAGTGAACGGACCATACGGATTATCTCCTGTGGCATAGCAAAGCAGATGAGTGTCTCCCGTAGAATAAGAAAAATAATATTTCCCGTTGTACTTGTGCATCCATGAAGCCTCGAAAAAGCGACGCGCATTGTCACCGGCACTCAACGGATGTCCGTGTTCATCCAGAATAACCAAAGGCCGCGGCTCTTCGGCAAACTGAAGCATATCGTCCGAAAGTTTTACCACACGTGAAGGCAAAGCCGGTTCACCATCAGCCGGAAAAGCCGCACACTCCAATGCCTTGTTGTTGCGATAACGCTGAAGCTGTCCACCCCATAAACCGCCGAAATACATATAATAGTTCCCATTACCATCATCAAATACCGCCGGATCTATACTGTAGCTTCCACGCATGGGATCGGGCTGGGGAATGAACGGCCCTTCGGGGCAATCGCTCACCGCCACGCCGATACGGAAGATGTCGTTCCGGTCTTTCAATGGAAAATACATATAATAGTTCCCGTTTTTACAGGCCACATCACAATCCCACAACTGACGCCCGGCCCAAGGGACATCCGAAACTTTCAGTACGACTCCGTGATCAGTCACTGTTCCGTTCATCACATCTTCTGTAGAAAAGACATGATAGTCACACATGTCAAAATGATCACCATTGTCATTCTCCTCCACTCCGCTCTCGCGATCATGAGAAGGATAAATGTAAAGCTTTCCGTCAAAAACATGTACAGCAGGATCTGCCATATAGTCTCGGGGCACCAAGTATCTGAATTTCTTTTCCATATCGTTACGTTATTAAATGTTATGTTTTCCTATCAGTTCTTCCACAAAAGGTTTCGGCTGGCAATCACGGTCGAACAATAAAGGGTAATCCACACGTCCGGGCACAGGGAAATTATTCTTCCATGAGTCACCGTCCGTCACCCCCCACACTGTCACACGGGTAATGATATCCGAATGTTTCAGGAAAAGACCGAAAAATTCCTTCATCCGGTTATTCCATGCCACAGACACAGAGTCGGGCAAACCGTCGGGATAGGGATTCAAGGATTGTTTATAAGACACCGTATCCGAAATATTGGCTCCCATCCGTGCCGTGGGCAATGCACTCATATCCCATTCGGTTACCATCACCTTTACTCCGGTAGCTGCAAATGCCAGTATACTGGCTTCAAATTCGGACACTGACGGATAATCCATTCCCATGTGTCCCTGCATACCTACCGCGTCGATGCGCAGTCCACGGTCTTTCAGCATCTTTACCAATTCGACTACTTTGTCACGCTTAGCCTTCCCGTCCATACCATAATCATTATAGTAAAGTTCGGCTTCCGGATCTGCTTCATGAGCATACTGAAAAATAAGCGGGATGTACTCTTCGCCTAATATCTCGTAAAAAGGAGATTTACGCCAGGAGCCGTCCGATTCAATGGCTTCATTCAATACATCCCAGCCCTTTATACGCCCTTTATAGTGCGTCACAATAGTCTGGATATGTTTTTTTATACGCTCCTTCAAGATGTCGGCACTTACTGTTTTTCCTTGTTCGTCCACACAGAACCAAGGTGCCAGCTGTGAATGCCAGATAAGGCAATGCCCGATAACAGCCATATCGTTCTCCTCGCCAAAACGAACCAACCGGTCCGCTTCCGTAAAATCAAAACGGTCTTCCTTCGGATGAATCACTTCGCATTTCATGCAATTCTCGGCCACAATGGAATTAAAATGACGTTTTACCACTTTCGAGGCGCAAGTATCCTGACCTGCTGCCTGACGTACATTCAACGCTACCCCCATCAGAAACTTGCCCGAAGCTGCTTCCTTCAGCGAAGGATCCGGCTCGACCTTCCGGTCATTGCCGCAAGCGGCCATTAATCCGGCAATGGCAGCCAATAATGTCACATATCTTATTTTCATATTACAAAGTTTTTAAGGTAAATAACTTGTTCTTTTTCATTAATAACCGGCCTTACTGCGACGGTCAGCAAGTTCCGCCTGCATCTGTTCGTTGTATTTTTTTGTAATAGGATAGAAGCATAAGGCAGCTACTCCCATTCCAAATATCATAGCCGGAATCAGACTGGAGGAAAGTACAATCCCCCTTATAGCCGTACCGCTTTGCTCTGCCCCGATACCGGACACATACCCAAATCCTGAAAGCAGAAACCCCAGGATGGCCCCACCGATACCCAGCCCGGCCTTCAAGGCAAAAACTACACCAGCAAACACAAAGCCTGTGGCGCGACGGTAATTTTTATATTCTGAATAGTCGGCTACATCCGCAATCATCGCCCACAACAAAGGTACAGTCGGCGCGTATGCCAAACTCTTCAGGAAATTCAGTACAAACATCGTTTCCACATCCGCTTTTCCCGGGAAATAGAACAAAGCTGTAAAAATGGCCGTAAGTGAGAGGCAAACGATAAAAACGCGTTTCTTACCATAACGATTTGCCAAAAAGCCGGACAAGAGAATCACCCCAAAGAACTGGACAAGTGCTCCCAACATATTAAACACTCCAAATCCTACCTCGTATGCCTTATCGGAAGAATTGACTACCAGCCCGAAAGCATTCAACACAGCATACCCCGCGCTGCCATCCGTTTCCATTGCCACCAGTCCCAGACGGTCAAGAAAGGCATACAATGCTCCGGCATCCACATAATTCTCAAAATAATAGTTCATGGCACTACCCCACATGGCAAGCGTAATAAAAATGAAAAGCGTAAGTATGAACATAGCCCGCCAAGGAACGCTTCCAAACACATCCTTTATATCCTGACGCGTATCTGTCTTTTGACTGGCAGGCGGCTCTATGCGCTCACGAGTTGAAAAGAAAGTAATGACCAGAAAAACGAACCCGATACAAGCGAACAAAGAGATGGTACATAACCAGCCATGCGCTTTGTCTCCACCATCCGAAAACTTGCTTACCAAAGGGAGCGTAAGTCCCTGCACCACAAACTGGGCAATGGTAGCCGCCACAAAACGAATGGAAGTGATACTGGTACGTTCCTTTATATCACCGGACATCACTCCGCCCAAAGAAGCATACGGCGTATTGTTAAAAGAATAAAGGCTCATCAGCAAGGTATAAGACAGCGTAGCATA
Organism: Phocaeicola sp. RTP21359st1_B8_RTP21360_211022; assembly: GCF_040911965.1. NCBI lineage: Bacteria > Pseudomonadati > Bacteroidota > Bacteroidia > Bacteroidales > Bacteroidaceae > Phocaeicola > Phocaeicola sp. RTP21359st1_B8_RTP21360_211022. The sequence continues at coordinate 208,609 of NZ_JBDFXP010000002.1, read as the reverse complement.
CAATGCTACCAGCCCTTTATCTTCAATGCCCGGATTATAGAAAGCCAACACATAGAAAACCATGAAAGGCAACGCAGTCCAAAGCACCCATGGACGATATTTCCCGAAACGTGTCTTGGTGCGGTCACTCAATAACCCCACTGTAGGATCGACAAAGGCATCCGTGATACGCGCCACCAACATCACCGTACCGGCAATGGCACCTTCCAGACCGAATATGTCCGTATAAAACTTTGTCTGATAAATCATCATCATCTGGAAGACCAGATTAGCCGAGCAATCCCCCAGGCTGTAACCGATTTTCTCGGCCATCGAAACTTTTTGACTTTGTGTATTCATGGTTATTACATTAAAATATCTTCCATAAAAAGTAATTCCATCCATTGGCTGGAATTACTTTATGCCTATTGAAAACAAAAATGAGCTAAACAAAATGTTGTCCCTGCTCCAATCTTTAGAATCTTATTCCAGACGAAACAAAAGTACACAAAGCTTTATGATTCCTGTAATCACAATGATACACGCATCTTTACAGGCAGAACAGACGTGCTCCGCCTGTAACATTTTTCTTTGATGATGTTACATCCAGGCCTATTTACCTTATAATTAAACAGAACGGGGGGCTGTTCAACATTGAACAGCCCCCCGTTTCCCGACAAACAGCATTCAGCGTTTCTCGTAATACTTCACCCAGTCCACCCACATTTCCACAGGTAACTCTTTCGGATCCACAGCACCAACCCATGAGCCACCCAACTGCATATCTATCAATAAATAGTAAGGTTGATAGAAAGGGAACTGCCCTTCCTTGTCCGTATCAATGCGCGGATAAGTATAGGTATGACGATGATTGACAGCAAACACCAGACTATCCGGATAAATATCTACCGAATAGATATTGTATTCCTCAAGATTTATCTTATTGATGCCTCCGTGAGGCGGATTATCCTTTATACCTAATATATGCGTATAATATGAATGAGTAGTCTGATAAGCAATATGATCATGGTTCAACCGTTCCATAATATCAATCTCTCCTCCTTTGGGCCACTCCGCTTTTTCGGGAAGCATCCATATAGCCGGCCATGCCCCCTTAGCGGCTTGCAACCTGGCACATACTTCTACTCTTCCGCCCGTAAACAGTTTCTTTCCTTTGGTATATACACCACCGGTCAGATAAGGAGCCGTATCATTCTTCTGAGTATGATTGGCTATTCCACGAAGTATCAGATTCCCATCCTGCATAGCATAACATGAATCATAATAAGACATATAGTTGTTCCAATCGGATGTTCCGCGAGGTATCTTAGTCCATACCGATTCGTCAAAACTGTTTTTTTGATCAAAGTCCTCTACCCATACCAGCTTCCATTCTTTACTTTTAACCGATGTCTTACAAGCACTCATCAAACAAACCAGCCCCATGCAGGCCCAAACAAATAAAAGGCTTTTTCTCATAGTATTTATTTCTATCTGATTAAAAAACAACGCCGTATCAAACGAAATATAATCTCATTCAATACGGCTAATTATCTATTAATAATGTATTTATTTCGCCAGGCTATAAACCACATCCATTATCTTCTGGCCTATTTCATCTGCCGCCTCCATGGTTGCAGCCTCAGAATACACACGGATAATAGGTTCGGTATTACTCTTACGCAAATGTACCCACTTGTCCGGGAAATCTATTTTCACACCGTCTATGTCGTTTATCTCTTCATCCTTATACAGTTCCTTCACCTTGGCCAGAATAGCGTCCACATCCGTTTCCGGAGTCAGATCAATGCGATTCTTGGCAATGAAATAAGGAGGATAAGTAGCACGCAGTTCACTGACTTTCTTCCCTTCATGCGCCAAATGGCTCAGGAATAAAGCAATTCCCACCAATGCATCACGTCCGTAATGACTTTCAGGATAGATTACTCCACCATTTCCTTCACCTCCAATCACAGCATGAGTCGCTTTCATCTTGGTAACCACATTCACTTCCCCTACAGCCGAAGCATTGTATTCACAGCCATATTTACGGGTCACATCGCGCAAAGCACGGGTAGAACTCAAGTTAGAAACGGTATTTCCGGGAGTATGTTTCAATACATAGTCTGCCACGGTCACCAATGTATATTCTTCGCCATACATTTTTCCATCCTCACAGATCATAGCCAGACGGTCAACATCCGGGTCTACAACGAAAGCCACGTCACAACCGCCTTTGGCCATCAATCCCATAATGTCCCCCAGGTTCTTTTCCAAAGGTTCCGGGTTATGCTGAAAATCACCGGTCGCTTCACAATAAAGCTTTTCTACATGCTTCACTCCCAACCGTTCCAACAATTCAGGAAGAATAATACCGCCAACTGAATTAACGCAATCTATAGCTACACGGAAATTGGCCTTACGGATAGCATCCACGTCTACCAATTTCAAAGCCAAAACACTATCTATATGTTTCTGATTGTAGGTATTGTCTTCGCGATAACTTCCGATGTGGTCTATATCGGCAAACTCAAACGCTTCCGCTTCTGCTATACGCAGCACTTCATTTCCTTCTTCCTTATTCAGGAATTCTCCATGCTCATTCAGCAACTTCAAAGCGTTCCATTGTCTGGGATTGTGGCTGGCAGTCAAAATAATGCCACCGCACGCTCCTTCCATGGTTACAGCCAGTTCTGTAGTCGGTGTAGATGCCAGTCCGATATTCACCACATCAAACCCCATTCCCATTAAAGTACCGCATACCACGTTCTTCACCATTTCACCGGAGATACGTGCGTCACGTCCTACTACAATTTTATTACTCTTTACTGCGGTTGTTTTACGTATCAGCGTTGCATAAGCTGATGTAAATTTCACTATATCCAGCGGGTTCAAACCTTCCCCCACGTGCCCACCAATGGTTCCACGAATTCCGGATATTGATTTAATTAATGTCATGTGCTAATTGATAAGTTATTTCATAGTAACAAGGATAGACAGAAGCAGAAGCGTCAGACTGTCCTTCACTGTGAGGTACAATCAGTCTGATCTTAGAACGACTGGAAATCTCCCTGCCAACCTTTATGTAATTGAATGGAATCAACCATCCTGAAGGTACGTAAGGAGTACCATAAGTGTTATACATGATCCCCTCGGTAAACGTAGCCGACAGGCTTTTCCCATTTTTAGTTACCATCATGATATCAGGATAAATCATATACTCACTATTATGATCCGTATTCCAAGACAAAGAATCACCAATGCCTTCCTCTGTAATCCGTTCTTCCACATAACGAACTATAACCTCACGACGCGCACCATCTTTCCAAGCGCTCAGAGGTTTCCCCTTTCCCTCTTCCACAATCTGCATATAAACACCTGTTTCCGAGAAAAGGACAAACTGGTTTTCATCCACATTGGTCGTAGAATCCTGTTCCTGGAACTGGTCAAAGCTGATCACATTGATATCTTCTTTTTCAATAAATCGCTTGATAGCTTCTCTCTCTTCTTCTTTCATTTCAGCATAGGTCTTTCCATTATTGCAAGACTGGAAGACCAGCCCTAAAAGAAACACAGATGCGAACAATATACCTAATTTCTTCATTCTAAGTTCTGTTATTTTCGGACAAAATTAATAAATAAGCCCCTAACTTTTATATTGTTTGTATGCAATTATACTAAAATAACTATTTTTTTGCCAGAAGCAGTTCCTCGTACTTCACCAAAGCCTGTTTAAACAGATCGATGGCTTCATCCATTGTTCCATAAAACTCCCCACCGGATGCATTCAGATGACCACCTCCATTAAAAAACTCGGCAGCCACTTTATTACAAGGGAAAGCACCTACAGAACGCAGAGATACCTTTATCATATTCTTTTCCGTATCCTCACGCAAAAATACGGAGAAAATAATATTCTTTATGGAAAGTGGAATATTCACAAACCCTTCCGTATCTCCTTTTACATACTGGAATTTACTTTGCTCCTCTTTTGTCAGCCAAACCAATGCCGAATTGAACTGAGGAAATACTTGCATCTTGTCGTACAGCACATATCCCATCAGGCGTAAACGCCCTTCAGAATACGTATTATAAACTTTACGATAAATCTCATCCTTATCAATGCCTTTCGAAAGCAGTTCGCTGATAATGAAATAAATCTCACGGTCATTAGAATTATAAGTAAAGCCACCTGTATCGGTCATCATCCCCGTATAAATACATTCAGCACCTTCCTTGGTGATATCCTCAAAATACCCCAGACGGCATATCAACCGGAAAACCAATTCCGATGTAGAAGATATTTCAGGATGAGAAATAATGATTCTACAAAAGGCTTCCGGATTAAGGTGATGGTCAATCATCATTTTGCGTGCCGGCGACTGAGCCACAGCATCCGCCATCGCATCAATACGAGACAATGCATTGAAATCCAGACAGCAGATCACATCCGCCTCATTCAGCAGCTTATTGGCAAATTCAGTATATTTATCGTACCGGATTATATCCTTGGCTCCCGGCATCCATCTCAGAAAATCCGGAAAAGCATTGGGAACAATGACATTCACCGTCTTTTCCTGTGATTCCAAGAAATGCCATAATCCTAACGAGGAGCCAATGGCATCACCATCCGGTGACACATGGGTAACAATAACTATTTTATCAGCTCTTTCAAACCATTTTTCGGCATGGTCTATATTAGCCTGTGCAATTACTTTTGATAACATATTCAATCTTTTTCTTTTGAAATGGCAAATTTACAAATTAATTCTTTATTCACAGAAGAATACGGTAAGAACCTTTCGGAGACATATCAATATAATCCAATCCCAAACCTCTACACTCGTCCTTTAACAAATTCAATCTATACCCACCGAGCGAAGCATCCAGTATGACCGTCCTTATTTTAAATATTTTTTGTAATGGGGCAATTTTTCCTTTAAAACCTTTACACAAGTACATATAATCAATATCCAACAAACTATCAACCGATCTGCTCCGCCAGCGGTTATCCACCAAAACACATATATTCATACCTTTATAATGATAAATGCTATCCTGTTGCCAAACATCTTTTTGAGGGGAAACTTTTACTTGCGAATGGGCCAGGATTAACTGAAAAGACTCCTCTTTCATATAATATAGACAACCTGAAAATCCTATAAAAAGATTGATTCCACACAAAACAGTAATCAACGATTTCCGTGAAGGAGATAACAGATAAGATAATACCACAAACAATAATACATAAAGAATACCAACCTGAAGCAAAGACAAATGTATATCGCCGGAATGTGATACAGGCAAATCCCCCACCCATTGCATACTGTCATTCAGCAACCGCAACACCCCGTTCAATCCTTTTACCACCCATATATGCAATACCGTAAAAGGAGACAAGACAAAACTTGCTACCGATCCATAAATTATAACAAGCACTAAAGGTGCCACTATCAGATTGGCCGGTAAAAAATAAACAGGAAAATAAGCGAATTTATAAATAACCACGGGAGCTGTTCCTAACTGTGCCGCCAGCGAAACTGCCACTATCCCCCAAATATAACGAGGTACAGGGTGACGCACCCGCCAACACCGGGAAATGACAGGATAAATAAACAAAATTGAAAGTACAGCCAGAAATGACAACTGGAACCCGGTATCAAAAAGATAAAAAGGATTGTAAAGCAGCATAAAGAATGCCGCTACAGACAAGGTATTCAATGACAAAGTCCGTTCTCCTGCCGCACGCGCCGCTGTCATTAACATACACATCACCACCGCCCGTATAACCGAGGGAGGCAAGCCCACTAAAAAAGCAAATGTCCATAACAACAACACAATAATGCCACACTTTACCCATCGCAGCAGGCAACTTCTATCCAGCGGACGCAATATCCAACACAATAATCCCCACAAAACAGCTATATGCATTCCTGACAAAGCCAAGATATGGCTCACTCCCGCCACTTGATAAGTTTCACGTAAATCCTCACTCAGTTCCTCTTTATAGCCAACAGTCAAAGCCGACAATACGGCAAATTCATCTCCCGAGAATCCCCACTTCCGATAACTGTCCAGTATTTTCTCTCTCCATACACCTGCCCGCTGTTTCCATGTCAATGCCGATTTCTTGCCTGTCCATTGCCAATACCCCGGAAAGATTACGGCCGTTCCGCTAATTTGCTGTCTGAAAAGATAAGCCGCATAATCAAATTCTCCCGGAATCACCTCTCTTTCAGGAGTCGAGATACGTGTATAAAAGTTCAAATGGTCTCCACATCGTAAATTTACAGAAAGACTATCTTTCATAATATAGACTAGTATCATACGATTAACAGGAACCATCCCCCTCTCAGACATTTCTTTATCTATCCGCAATTTACAGAGATATGTTTTTGCCTTTTCTTGTGGAACATCCACTATCACCCCTTGATACATATTCTTCCCTGATGACCATTCATAGTCCACCCGTTGCCATTTTTGCTGTAGCAACAATGCCCCTACACAAAATAGAAACATAAAAACCATGCCTCCAAATAACCATCGGGAAAGGTAGCCTTGCCATTTCATCAATACAATCAAGCCAATCAAGCACCCCAATATTCCCGTGCCAGAAACAAGCACAGGCAAGGCGCCTTGAAAAAAATGATCGGATACAAAAATTCCGGCGACTAGAGGTATAGTCAACCGGAACATGGAACAAGGCTTTACAGCCGCTATATTTCGCACTTTGGTTTTAAGCTCAAAGAGATTTCAACCGATGTATCATGTCTGACATATCAGGAGCTTTGAACACAGCATTTCCTGCCACCAGCACGTCCGCTCCAGCCTCTACAAGCTGTCTGCCGGTTTCCAGGTTCACTCCCCCGTCAACCTCTATCAATGCCTGCGAACCTGTATTCGTTATCAATTCACGTAATTCCCTCACCTTATCCAAGGTATGTACAATAAATTTCTGACCACCAAAACCGGGATTCACACTCATCAGCAACACCATATCCACGTCACGGATAATATCGGCCAACATAGCTACAGGAGTAGAAGGATTCAATGTGACAGCCGCTTTCATTCCGGCATCCTTTATCTGTTGCACCACTCTATGCAAGTGTACACAGGCTTCATAATGCACATTCATCATCATTGTTCCCAAATCTTTCACTTCTTTAATGAATTTCTCAGGATTAACAATCATCAAATGTACATCCAAAGGTTTTTCAGACAACTCGGCTACATATTTCAATACAGGAAAACCAAAAGAAATATTCGGTACAAACACACCATCCATTATATCAATATGCAGCCAGTCGGCATCACTACGATTTATTTGTTCTATATCTGCCTGTAGATTAGCAAAATTGGCAGACAACAAAGAAGGGGATATCAGAGATCTATTCATGGTTCACTGTTCTTATTCTTTTTATACAGAACAAAGATAACCATATTTTATATAAGAACAGTGAAAAAGTTCATTTTATTTCGGCAAAGTAAACCGCACACCCAACTGTATATTAAAATTAAAAGGATGTTCCTTGCGAATCGTATTTACATTACTGCCGTCATCAAAGTAATAAACAACTCCCGGCTCCGCATAAATACCCAATTTCTCCGTAATCTTAAACTGCGCACCTGCCGCTGCAGACAAAGACCATTGCAAAGGTTTCACTTTGACATTTTCCTCCCCTCCCGAAAACTGTTCATCTTTTCCTGCATTTGATGTAGAAACACTGCCGATAATGCTCCGCTTTCCAGACACACATTTTTCTACCGCTCCACCTGCCGAGGCATACACTTCAAACCGCTTGTTACTCCATATATTCCGGTTCACTTTCAGAGGAATACCCACATAATGCAGTTTCTCTTCCCAACCATAATTGTTTTTTTCGGTTCCCGAACGTGTTTCGGATGAAAGCTGGGTATAAGTCACCCCGGTTTCTACAGCCCAATCATCACTTAAATCAAAACGAAGGGAAGCTCCAAAAGTAACAGGCATACGATATTTTATATCAGACTGCGCATCCTTTCCTTCCGACAAGTTATTGAACTGAACCAGCTTATCAATTTCAGCCCTTGTTTCCACTCCATAAGCGCTATTCATTGTTGCATTCCTTGTGCCATTAGGCAAAGGCAAATATCCATCCATACTAGTCGAAGATGAAAAGGTTCCATTACCGGTAGAAAGTCCTACCGTCCAGTTTCTGTCCTTCTTTCTATGAGGAGCCACGTAAGCGTAATTCGTTTTGGCAGCCGAATAGGAAGATCTGCCGGCCTGTTTCTGCTGTTTTTGTTCCACTATAACAGATTCCTCTTTCTGCTCTTCAATATAATTTTCCTCTATTTGTATCTCTTCCACCTCTTTATTTAGCAAAACCTCCTGTTCGGCAGCCAATGCCTCTGCCTTAGCAACCCCACCAACTTTTACATGTTGTTTTTTCCCAGAGCGGGCAGCAGGAACTACCAAGGCCATAGGTTGCTCAGGAGTGATTGATCCCGGCGCCAACTCATCGGGTTCGTGCATTACATTCAACTCTGCCGACTGTTTCTCCAAATAGTTTGCAGAAGGTGACTGCCAAAACCATACGGTCAATGAAGACACAACCACTAACAAGGCAACAGCTGCTACAGCCTGCCAGCGACGCCACATCGGAATTACTTTCGGAACCGTATCCAGTTCCTTTTCCAACTGTTCCCAAAGATCAGCAGGAGCCGGTTCCGAATAGCCCTCCATCCGGGTGCGGAAATTTTTTATCCATTTATCTTTTTCTTTCATTCCTATATCCTCTTTCTATAATCATTTATTTTTTTCATCAATAAGGTTTTGGCTCTGTATAATTGAGATGATGAAGTATGTTCTGTAATTCCTAGCATTTCAGCAATCTCCTTATGTCCCTTTTCTTCTAATACATATAAATTAAAGACCGTTCTATATCCATCCGGAAGCTCTTTAATGAATTGCATTAAAACAGATTGGGGTATTTGCTCAAAATCATCCTCATCTCCATCTATCACATCGGGCAACTCTTCGACTATCACTTCCTGATTTGTAGAAGCTTTCTTGCGAAGATAGCCCAGTGCTTCATTTACCATAATACGTGTCAGCCATGCTTTCAATGACCCCTCTCCTTTATAAGTAAACTGACTGAATGAACGAAATATATTCAAAAATCCATCATGTAAGACATCCTGTGCCACTTCCCTATCACCTGTATAACGAACACAAACGGCCATCAATTGCCCGGCATAACGCTCATACAATTGCTTGCGTGCAAGGTTATCACCCTTGCCGCAACGTTCCACCAATTCTGTTTCATTCATTGTTTGTGACACTTCTTTATTGGATAAATGATAAGACTGCAAAAATACTGCATCCGGAAGAATAAAATTTTTGCTTAAGCAGATTTAACATTTTTACAAGCAGTAAACTTACTATCTTCGCATTTAAGCCATAGAAACAATTCTAGAAACAGAGAATATGAGAAAATATAAAGCGACAGTTATTGTTATAATTATGGTAATGCTGATTCCATTTATGCAATCTTGCCTGGATGACTATGATGATGACATCTACGACATGCAGGCAGGAATGCCTTTTAACGCCGCTTTAGCAACCGTAGTGACCCCCAGCGAAATACCCGGTGAAGCAATGATAGAAAGCGATAATGATGGAGTAGCATACGTAGTGAATCCCGATAAATTAACACGTTTTGAAACAAATAATCCGGGGCAACGTATTTTTTATACCTATATAAATGCAGACAATCCGACCGGAGATGCAAGTAAGAAAGGACCTTTTATTTCTATAGATTACTTGCAGAAGATTTTAACCAAACGAATGGATACATTAAAAGAAAATGAGGAAGATATTTACGGACATGATGGAATCAACCTCATCACTCCCATTATGGGTAAGACACACCTGACCCTTATGTTCCAAATATTAGGTTTCAACTCTAATATCAAACATCGGATCAGCCTTGTAGCCACAGAAGGAACTGTTCCTGACGCAAACGGATATATGGCCGTAGAATTACGCCACAATGCCGAAGGTGACAGACAGGAATATCCGAGTTCCGGTTATGTATCCTTCCCTTTATTGGATGTTCCCGGATATAAAGAGGGTAAGCTACAAGGATTTAAAATAAAAATGAATACCATTAACAATGGCGAAGAAACCGTTACAGTAAGTTATAATAAAAGTAAATCTACAAACTTTCCGTTCATACAGAAAGGTATATCCAACACAAAAACTAAATGATTCTTAACAACTCCTTGTCTTATTGTAACGAAAAGGCTGTATCCGAAAATCTTTCGATACAGCCTTTATCATTTATTCCACCTTATTATTATCCGAAGTTCTGTAGCCTCTCAAAAAATCAGCCACATTCATACGTTTCTTTCCTGCCAGCTGCAAAGTAAGCACATTAATAAAACCATCTTTTACAGCCACCTGAAAATAGGTCTTCATATCCGTACGGATATCGCCTATATTCATCTCATGTGAAGCAAAAACTTTCTCCGTTTCATATATTTTTAAAACCTGACGTGTTCCATCAGCCACACACAGTTCGGTCCATGCAGCCGGATAAGGAGACAGCCCGCGAATAAAGTCATAAATCTGCTTCACACCTTTATTCCAGTCTATACGGCAAGTCTCTTTAAATATTTTCGGTGCCGGACGCAACTCCGTTTCCTGCCGGATCAAACTTTCCTGAGGAACAGGTTTCACACTTCCATTCAAAATAGCATCCACGGTTTCCAAAACCAAATCTCCCCCCAAATACATCAGCTTATCATGTACTATTTCCACATTATCCGTATCAGCAATAGGAACGCGCACCTGTTGGATAATCTCACCGGTATCTATCTCATGTTTCAAGAAAAAAGTCGTAATACCAGTTTCCGTATCTCCGTTTATCACCGCCCAATTTATAGGAGCAGCTCCTCTATATTGAGGTAATAAAGATGCATGCAAGTTAAATGTGCCCAAACGCGGCATATTCCATACTATTTCGGGAAGCATACGGAAAGCAACTACAATTTGTAAATCGGCTTGTAAAGACCGGAGTTCCTCTATAAAAGCCTCATCCTTCAATTTCTCCGGCTGAAGTATCCTCAGACCTTGAGAAACAGCATATTCTTTCACCGGACTAGGTTGCAGCACACTGCCATGTCGTCCCATCGGTTTGTCGGGCATAGTTATCACACCTACTACATTATAGCCTCCTTCAACCAATCTTTTCAGGCTCTCCACCGCAAAATCGGGAGTACCCATATATACGATCCGCAAATCTTTCTTTTCCATATACTTACATTATTTAATCTTCAGAGAAATCAACCAACACCTGCCGGTACGAATTAAATATTTTGGACTTGGAAACAAACCCTTTGTATTTTCCCTCTTCATTAATCACAGGCAGGTTCCAGGCCTTTGTATCATCAAACTTCTTCATCACTTCTTCCATTGAATCAGTAACATTGATCCGTGCCGGAGGAGAAATCATAAATTTTTCCACCTTGAAACGATGGTATAATTCCTGACGGAACATAATATTACGGATATCATCCAATACCACAATGCCCAAAAGTTCTCCATTGACATCCACTACCGGAAACAAATTGCGTTTAGCCTGCGAAATGACTTTAACCATTTCACCTAAATCCATATCAGGACGCACTTTCTCAAAATCAGTTTCAACCACACTGTCAATATTCATCAGAGTCAATACGGCCTTGTCTTTATGATGCGTTATCAATTCACCTTTCTTAGCCAAACGCATAGAATAAATACTATGCGGCTCGAATATCATAATGGTAAGATAAGAGCTGACAGATACCATCATCAGCGGAAGGAACAAATCATACCCGCCAGTCAGTTCTGCAATCAGAAAAATACCAGTCAGCGGAGCATGCATTACTCCCGACATCAATCCCGCCATTCCCAACAAGGCAAAATTTTTCTCCGGGATATAAGGACCTACATGCAGTTCATTACAGAAATGAGCGAAGATAAACCCGGTGATACACCCCAAGAACAAACTGGGAGCAAAAATTCCCCCGCAACCACCACCGCCATTCGTTGCACTGGAAGCAAAGACTTTGAAAAGTACAATCATGGCCAAATAAACGAGTAACAAATTATCGAACCCATAAAAGATAGAGTTATTCATTACTGTATTCCAGTCATGATTGGTTACGCCATTCAGCAATAAATTAATAGTATCATATCCTTCACCATACAATGGAGGAAACAAGAAAATCAATATGCTCAGCATTGCACCGCCTATAGCCAGCTTGATATACGGATTACTATATCGACGAAATATATTCTCCACAGAATTCATAGCCCGCGTAAAATACAAAGAAACCAATCCGCACGCAATGCCTAACAGAATTGCCGAAGGAATGCGCTCCATCAGAAACGGTTCATCCATATGGAACTTGAACATGGCATCGGGACCGGTAAGAATATAAGAAACAGTAGCTGCCGTGACACAGGAAACAAGAAGAGGCAACAATGATGCCATCGTCAGATCAATCATCAAGACTTCCAAAGTAAAAACCAAGCCTGCAATAGGAGCCTTAAAAATACCGGCCACAGCACCTGCCGCACCACACCCCACCAACAGCATCAGGGTCTTATGCTCCATCTTGAATACACTTCCCAAATTAGAACCGATAGCCGATCCGGTCAGCACAATCGGAGCCTCTGCACCTACGGAACCACCAAAACCGATAGTAATGGCACTGGCTATCACAGACGACCATGTATTATGCCGCTTGATGCGGCTTTGGCGACGGGATATGGCATATAATATTTTCGTCACCCCATGACTGATGTCATCTTTCACAATATAACGAATGAACAATCCGGTAAGAAAAATACCAAAAACCGGATACACCAAATACAACCAGTTGACTCCTGTAGAATCAAAATTTTCAGTCAGAAATTCCTTGATCCATTCTACTAGAAACTTCAGAAACCATGCGGCCAATGCCGTAAAAATACCAGCAAGAAAACTTAATATAAGAATAAAGTGTTTCTCTTTTATCTTCTTTTCGCGCCATAAGATAAAGCGCTGTAACCAACTTTTCTTATTTTCGTCTATAATTGCGTCCATTCCTTTTTTTACTCTCTAATAATCTTCACTTCTCCCCCTTTACCCAGTTTGATAATGCTGGATGGTTTGGGATGCCCCACTTCATCTTGTCTATACTCCACAATATAGTCTACAGCTTGTTTTACTTCTTCACTGATTTCACTGAAGTTGGCAGGTGAAGGCTGACCGCTGATATTGGCAGAAGTCGACACAATAGCTTTACGAAACCGGAAACAAAGTTGTTTGGAGAATTCCTCAGCCGTAACACGAATACCTACACTGCCGTCCTCAGCCAGCAAATTCTCAGCCAGATTACGTGCCCCATCATAAATAATAGTCAATGGTTTTGTGGTAAACTCAATCAAATCCCAAGCTACCGCAGGTACATCACTAACATAAAAATTTACTTTTACCGTACTGTCCACCAATACAAGCATCGCCTTACTGTCAGCACGCTTCTTTATATCATAAACTCGTTTCACCGCCTCCGGATTAGTTGCATCACAACCTATTCCCCAAATAGTATCAGTAGGATAAAGAATCACTCCTCCCTTCTGCATCACTTCACAGGCTCTCTTCAAATCCTCTCTAAAATCTCCGTTCATATCGTTTTTTATTATTTGGTTCTCATTTTAACAAGTTGCAAATGTAGCAAATCCTCTTGATAATGACGAGTTAAACCCGAAAAAAAGATACCTTGATTGTTTTCCGAAACAGTCAAGGCATCTTGTCCACACAATAAGGATACTAATTCTCCCTTTATCTTCTATTTTAAAACAAAGTATTCGTATCCTCCACCAGCCTGCCCATAGCCCAAGCCGCCCGGATATTCAGTTCTCTATCCAAAATCAACACATCGGCATCCATATCTTTCTGCAATGCCCCCTTCCGGTCATCCACTCCCATAATCCGTGCCGGAGTTTCAGAAGCCATCCGCACGGCATCGGCCAGCGGAATACCAGCTTTTACCATTGTCCGTACTAATACATCCATGGTTGCTATACTACCTGCCAATGAAGAATGATCAGCCATTTTGCATACACCATCTTCTATAATCACATTAGGATCTGTTATTTCCATTCCATCAGCGGCGGCATATGCCAAAGCATCCGTAACCAAACAAGTTTTTTCCACTCCCTTCAACTTATAAGCCAACCGAAGAATAGTAGCAGGTAAATGGATACCGTCGGCAATCAATTCAATGGTCATTCCGTCTGTCAGATAAACACTTTCCACTGTCCCTTCGTATTTATATTCACGACATTTATGGAATCCCGGCATACCGTTATAGAAATGGGCAGTATGAGTAAACCCAGCTTCAAACGCAGCTTTTATCCCCTCGTATTCCGATTCTGTATGTGACACAGCCACTAATATACCTTTTGATTTCAAATAGCGGGCAAATTCCAACGCGCCCGGAAGTTCAGGTGAAGCGTCCCAACGCTTGATGCAGTCAGTACTTTCCAATAAAGAAGTATATTCCTCTTTATCAGGATTCTTCAATTTCCCGGCAAACTGCTCACCTGCTCTTTTCGGATTCAGATAAGGGCCTTCTACATGCAACCCCAACACAGGACTGTCCTTCTCGTTCATCAAGGTTTCGCACACAGTTACCGCCTTACGGATTTCTGAAAAAGGAGAAGAAGACAAAGTTGGGAAAATACTGGTCGCCCCATGCTTCTGATGCGCTTTTACAGCTGCGCGGAACGCCTCTTCCGTACATTCATTAAAATCGTGACCACCACCGCCATGAGCATGCATACACACATATCCGGGTACAATATACATCCCTTTAGCATCAATCAATTTTGCACCGATCAGTGCCAGGTCACAGTTAGTCACTTCCAATATTTTATTATCCCGTATCAGTACAGAGCCTTCGTCCAGCCAACCTTGCGGAGTAAAAATCTTGCCGTTAATAATTTGAGTCAACATGATTAGCGAGTATTAGATAATATTTATTTAATGCTTTTTGTAACAACAAAAGTAAACACTTCTATCGAGAAAGAAAAGTAAATTCTTTATTATCTTTTTTGTTTCTTCAATGAGAATATAGGCAAAAACAAAAATATTCCAAGTATAGACATAACTAACCCGCCTATAGTACCTGCTGCCAAAGGGAACCAGAAAGCCTCTTTTCCATCTCCCACCATAAAAGGAATAAATCCCAGAATAGTAGAAACGACCGTCAGAAAGATAGGCAGAATTTTCGAATTCCATGCCTTGGTGAAGGCACGTACCGGTAATAACAGAGGATACCTTTTTCTTATCGCATTATATTCATTTAGAATATAAATACTGGCATTTACTGTAATACCGCAAAGTAATACAAAAGAAGCAAATCCCCCCTGATCAAAATTCAGTCCGAAAAGATAAAACGTAAGGAATACGCCGATATAGGATATCGGAATAACAAAAATGATAGCCAAAGGCTGTTTCAAGGAATTAAACAAAATAGCCGTCGTAAAGAAAATAATGGCGATTACAATCAACAGCAATGCGTATTGCTTGTTATCTTTCTTATTCCATGACCAGTAATCCTGCTCATTTTCGGCTGTATATCCCATAGGCAATATCTTATTAAATTCTTCCAAGTCTTTCTTCAACAGTTTTTTTCCTTGTTCGGAAGAACCGATATATTCATATTGCAGACAAAGCCGATATTGTTGGTTTTCTTTTGCAACTTTCTGGGGTGACTGTCCTTTCTGAACAGTAGCGAAATCGGCCAGTTTATAAGAACGGCCATTGATGAAAAACGGTATATTAACCAAGCCCCATACATCATATTGCTGCCCTTGGAGCGATGAAAGCTTCAGTTGTTCCGTCTGATTATCAAACAACACGTTACCACAATAAATATCCCGTCCGAATACAGGGCGCAAAGCGGTAAACAGCTGCGTGGCTGTAACATTCTCTTTCGCCATCCTCAGCCTGTCCAAATCCAGATAAAACTCACTATAATCATCTTTCCACCAAGAAAACTCCGAATTTACCGTCACTTCCTTGATACGGCGGTGTAATAACAACTTCTCCTTCAGCCGTTCCGTCCAATAAGAAAGTTCGTCGTAATTATACCCATACAGTTTCACACGGAAACTGCCGGCACTCTCACGCACATCGTTACTGAATCCCTGATCTTGCAAACCATATACGCTCCAGCTACCACCTCCCAAAGTCAGTGCCTTACTGATTATATTAGCTTTCAAAGTATACGGGAATCCGCTCCGCTGATTTTCTTTTGTAAAATAAATCTGAATATTAGCCTGACGCGCATTATAGATATACGTCTGAAACTGCCTAATTTCCTTAAAATCGCTCAGATAAGTTTCCATCCTCTTTATCAGCACATTCATCTGCTCTAATGTACTGCCATTAGGCAAAGTAGCATAAACGGAAAGCACCACTTCACCTTCATCTCGATTGAAATAACTTCCCTCGTATACTTTCTCTGCAAAAAGACGGAGACTACCACCTAAAGCCTTGTTGATTACCGGCTTTACCTTATCCTTGAAAGTGGAATTATCAAATACCTTATTATAATATTCCACCCATTTACCTTCTCCTTCCATCTTCTCGGGCAGCATAAATACAGGCAGACCGAACCCCAGCAGCAACAGCAGGCAAGCTATCACCCTGAAACGGCATAAATAATAAATCAACCCTTGATAGAAACGGGTAAAATAGACAGTCAACCGTTTCATAAAAGTAGGTCTGAGCAGAAAACGTCTTCTTTTTCTTCTCTTTTTCTTCTTCAAACCTATTTTATCAATCATGGACGGAACAAAGAATAAGGCAACAAACAAAGATACAGCCAGATTGATAATGACCACCGCTGCAAAATCCTGCAAGTTCAGACGTATCTTCTCATCCAGAAAGAAGATAATAACCAATGCCCCGATAGTAGTCAGCGTGGCTGCCAGTACAGAAACAAACGCCTTCAGATTGCGGCGATGCAGAATATGGTCTGTCATCACTATCGTATTATCGATCACCAAATTCAATGAGATGGTAATGCCCGCCAATGAATAAAGCTGCATTTCCAAACCAAATGTATAATAAAGAATGACGGCAACAGATATATTAACCACCAGACTGGCCACAATCAGGAACAGATAACGCAGATTCCGTGTTATCAACGCTACAAACAACAATAGAATCAATACAGTCAGTCCGGTACGAAAATAAATCTTATCCAATTCTTTCTGAATATATTCCGTAGCGTCATAACTGATATGTACCTCATAACCCGGAGGCATCTTCTGTTGCAACTCACCCATAAGGTGCTTCACTTCCCCACTTAAATTTAATTGATTGGCTGTTTCCTCGGCCGTGATATACAGGTAGACAGAATTCAGCCCGTTTATCCGGTAATAACTTTGCGGTCGTTCTTCCACATGCCTTACCTTTATCAGTTTATCCAGCATAACCATCGTTCCATCTTCGGCTTGCAGTTGAATGGCTCCCGGTTCAAATTCCATTTCTTTTTCAGTAGATGTACGTACCAGTCTGATCCACTCTCTGCCCTCCGCACCTTTTTCAATAGAACAGATCCCCAGAAATTCTTTTTCATAATGGCGGTTAATGGCCCGTTGCACAGCCTGCAGTGTGATTCCCAAACGTGAAAGCTGGTCACTGTCATACTCCAACTGCCACTCCATAGGTGTAGCTCCATTCAGTTCCACTTTATAAATCCCCTTCAACTGTCCCAATACCGGCTTGATATTCTCTTCCGCATACTGCTGAATCAAAATAGGATTGGCAGGCGCATTCAGTGTATAAGTAATAAAAGGTCTGGATGCCTTATCATCCGAACGTCGCGTACTGATTTGAGGATAACTCACCCCCTCGGGCAGCTGAGGCCAGGTCTGTCTGATGATGGTAGACACTTCAAAGCGGGTAACGTCAATATCCGCATGCTTGTCCAGTTCCAAAGAAATTGAGCCGCTGCCGTTATCCGAAGTAGAGTTCACCTTCCTGATTCCCTTTACTCTGGCCATCATCGCCTCCAGTTTACTGGTAACCTCCGCCTCAATAACCCGTGACGAATTGCCGGGCATACTGAAAGAAACAGTCAGACCGGGCAAGGTACGCGACGGCGCCAGCTTAACCGGCAACAGCGGTACTAATACCACCCCTATCAGTGACAGGCAGACAAATGTCACTATCAAGGTAAACGAGGAGAGGTTACGCAGATTACTCATCGATAAATTCCTGTATTAAAATCAAACTTGTCCGCAAGGGAAAAACCGGACTCAAAATCGTGCAGCGTCAGTTTACGTATCTTATAATAATTCAACCAATAATTCTGCAAAGCCGAAATATAATTTTTCTGCGCCTCCTGCTGGCGGTTCAACGAAAGAGTAAGACTATTCACATCCGCCTTTCCGATGATAAAACGTTGGCGTGTCTGCTCGTATGCCATTACGGCAAGATCCAAAGCCTCCTCCGCACTCGCAATCAAACTCTGCTGAATATTAAAATCATTCACCGTCATAATCACCTCTTCCTCCACACTCAGTTCTTCCTGACGGGCGGCAATCCTCACCACATTCAGATTATTTCTCGCCATATTATATTTACCCTTTCTCACCCCCCAGTCAATCAAAGGAATAGAAACACTGACAGAAACCAAGTCCTGTTGCAAAGGATGCCTGTAAGCATCTCCCAGTTTATCCGCCACCTGGTTAAAGCCCACACTGGCATTAAAGCTGGCATTGAAACGGGATTCTTTCTTTGTCTTGTCCACATTCTGTTCCGCTTCCAGCACATTCTGCCGTTGTTCCAGGAAAGTAGGATTATTCTCTTTGGCCCGCATCAACGCATCATCTACGGGAATCATCTTTCCTGTGGGACGTCCCGGTATATCCAATTCAATCACAGTATTCTTATCCAGGTTCAGAAAGGAAGCCAATGAAAACATAGCGCGTTTCAAAGCAATCTGCGCATTCTGCAACGTATTATGCGCATTCACTTTGTCCAGCTGCAATGTCAGCAAATCGGCACGTGATATGGCTGCTATCTTATGACGCTGGAGTCCGATGCTATAAAGGGTATCACTGGACGCCACATTCTCCTCCGCCAAGCGGTAATCCGCCTGTGCCATAGCCAACGCAAAGAAATAAGTCACCGCTTCTTCTGAAACCATTTCCGTGTTATAAATGAATTGCTTCTTCACCTTTTCATACTTCAACGGCTCTATTTTCCGGTCCCAACGAAAAGCATTATATCCCAACAGGCTCTGTTGATATCCCACACGCACAGGGATACTGGAATACTGTGTAGACTTTGAGTCACCGAAATTACGCATAAAGTCCAGTTCCGAATCAATATAGAAAGTACCGCCCGTCCAGTCCAGATTCTGTTTGATACTCAATCCACCCGATGCGCTGAACATCTGTTGTTCACGATATACATCCATATCCTCATTCGAATCATAACGCTGGGTGATATAGCGATAATATTTAGCCGGAGTCAGATCCAGCGTAAGACTCGGCAAACGGTTCGCCTTGTAAGTACGATATTCCCAATATCCCGACAAATAAAGATTCTGATATCTGAAAGCGGACAAGGAACTATCATTCGCAATCTCTATCGTGCGTTGCAAATCCAGCTTCACCACCTGCTGCGCCTTTGCTCCGAGAGACAACAGCATACACCCCACCATCCATATGCTAATGTACTTCATTTTTGTCATGTTTTCTATAAATAAACCAATATATTAAAGGAATGATAAACAAGCTGACCAAAGTTCCCACCACCATAGAGCCAATCATGGCAATAGACAAAGGCTTCTGCATCTCCGACCCCATATCCGAGGTAAACAGCAACGGAACCATTGCAAAGACAGTTGTCAGCGAAGTCATGATAATCGCTCTCAACCTGCGCCTGCCCGCTGTATGAATGGCTTCCACCAAAGGCATCCCCGCTTTCCGTAATTCATTGATGGCATCCATTTTTAAAATAGAGTCATTCACCACAATACCACAAGTCACGATAATGCCTATGGCAGACATCAAATTCAACGTGTGACCGAAAACCCATAATGCCAGCAAAGCAAAAGCCGTATCAATAGGAATTTCCATCAAGACAATCAGCGGTTGCAGGAAACTCTCGAATTGCGCGCAAAGGATAAAATACATCAGCAACAAAGAAACAAAAAGAATCACTGTCAATTCCCCCATCATTTTTTCATTCGAAAAGAAACTACCCGAGAAATCCACTTCCCATTCCTTTTCCTCACTAACCACCTCTTTTACATTCCGCATCAGTTCCGGTGCATCCTTCACATCATAAAAACTTAAAGGAATATATTCTCCGTTCTTTCCCGCCGTAATACTCTTCAAATCTTCGGCGGGCACTACCGTCACCAGATTATTCAAAGAAATATGATTCACCTCTCCGTTACCATCCGCCATCGTCCGCACCAAAGTTTCACTTAATACACTATTTACACTCTTTTCCTCTCCGGCAATACTGATAGGCAGATATTGCTGATAAGAGCGTAAAACGGAAACCTTGTTTTCTTTGAAAGCCGTGCGGAGCACCCGCGTCAATTCATCATATGATACGTTATACAACAACAGTTTTTCTTTATTGATTATCAGATTCATCTGATTCCGGAAAGCGATGCCTGTCGGAATATTACCCGCCACCCGCGTAATTTCCTTTTCCAACCGCTGCAAATGCTCCGCATCCGGTGCCTGCGACTTATTCGCCGTATGGAGTTCCGCTACCACATCCGCTTCTCCTGTCACAAACAATTTTTCAAAGATTGTTTCGGGAGGTGAGAAAGTAACCACAGCCAACGGATATTTCTCTCTTATCTCCTTCTCTAATAATTCCTGCAATGAATAGATTCCGGATGGCTTTTCCGTCTTGAAATAAAGTTCCGCTTCGGTAGACGAAAGTTCACTACCCCCGTTCAATATATAATCCTGCATACCCACATAAGCAGCATGCTCCGTTACCCGGTCGTCCACCTGTTTCATTAAATCATCCACCCGGCGGTTGTTCTCGTCCACATGGATATTCTCATTCCACTCTATCCTTGCCACCAGTTCATTCTGGTCAATCTGCGGCATACGCTCTTTTTCCATTACATAAAAAAGAAACACACACAGTGGAAGGGTTGCCAGCGTGCCGGTCACACAAAGCTTTTTATGTGAGAACACCCAGTCAATCCCTTTATCATAAAAGCTTTCCAGCCACTCATTTTTCAGCAGATTGTCAAAACGTCTGGAAAGAAATCCCTTACTGCGGATACCGACCTTATAAAACAACAGATACAATACGGGCAGCAACATAATACCCGTAATATAAGATATCATCAATCCCACCGTGATAGAAAAAGCCTGATCCATAAAAATAGCTCCGGCTATGCCACTCATAAATATCAAAGGCACAAATACCGCAATGGTTGTAAGGGACGAACTGAGCATCGGTGTGATCATTTCCGTCGTGCCCACGGCACACGAACGTTTCAGAGAATACCCCCGTTCACGATACTGCGAAATATTTTCCGTTACAATAATGGCGCTGTCTATCATCATACCTACTGCCAGAATCAAGCCCGAAAGTGATATCACATTCAGCGACACATGACAGAAATAAAAGAAAAAGAATGTGATTACAATAGAAGTAACCATGCTGATGCCGATAATCAACGGTGAACGGACATCCCCCAAAAACAGCACGGCTACAATAAAGATAAACAAGAAACCCAAAGATAGGTTCTGCTGCAAATTCGAAATGGTATAGTCCAGCAATTCCGTCTGATTACGGCTTACGCTGAATTCAATATCCGGATATAGAGAAGCAAAATAATCGGTTGTTTCTTTCAGCTTCTCTTTCATGACATCCATATTTTCATCGCTCTGCTTGATAATGGCCAGCGTCACCGCCCTTTTTCCTCCGGCTACGGAACGTCCCATCTCTTTTTGCGAAACAATATCTACTTTGCAGAGCTCTTTCAACTGCATAATACGTTCCCCCTTGCGGATATAGATATTCTTCACATCCTCCGGGGTACGAAGCAGGGTAGCTATGCGAATATTATATTCATAATAACCATCCCTCACCAACATGCTTCCCGGCTCTACATTATTGGCGGAAAGTGTATTCTCTATATCCTCCACACTGATACCTGTCATGGCCAGTTTATTTTTATCAGGAACAATTTGCAAAAGCCTTCCGGGCACTCCGGTTATATCCGCCATAGCCACTTCGGGTAACTGTTCGATGCGGCGTTTCACCACATTCTCCGCCAATTCGCACAACTCCAGAAATTGTTGCTCGTCGGTTTCCTGATAAGCACCGTCGTTTTTCAAAGTCATATTGACATAAAGTACAGGAATATCCGTTGCACTTGCTTTGATAGCCTTGGGACGTGTCACTTCCTTGGGAAGACTGTTCATAGCGGCATCTATCTTCTCATTCACCTCTATAAATGCCAGGTCGGTATTCACTCCAAAGTCAAATTCCAGACGGATCACACCCGCCCCGTCACGGGTTTCACTTTTTATTTCTCTCAGTCCGGCCACTTGCAGCAACTGTCTGCGCACAGGGGTAACCACTGTATTCTCCAGTTCCCGCGCCGATGAATTCTCACCCGTTACCTGTATGGTAATCTGCGGTATGGCAATATCGGGCAGCAGAGATACAGGGAGCGAAAAGTAGGTCACCAGCCCCACAATAAAGCAGGCAGTAAAGGCCATCAGCACCGCAATGGGGCGTTGCAATAAGAACTTAACCATACTCCTAATTTTTAATGACCTTCACCGGGGCTTCGTGAGCCAGATTCACATTTCCGGTAGTTATCACCTCCATGCCTTCTTCCAGTCCGTCTGTGACAGTATATTCCTCCATATTCTCCAATCCCGTATGCACATAGTTCCACATAGCTTTACCCTCTTTCAGTGTAAATACCACCTGTTTGCCGGAACGTAGTACAACCGCCGTTTTGGGGATAACCAGTTGTTCGCCCACAGAACGCTTCACGCTTACCCTTACATTCATGCCGTCGAACAATTTATTACTCCCGTTCACTCGCGCCTTTATCCGTACCATTCCATTCTCGTCCACCAGCGGATTAATCTCACTGATACTTCCCTGGCGCACCCCTGCTGCCGATGCATAAGGAGTAATCTCCACCTTATCCCCCACTTTCAGCAATGGCAGCTCATTTTCAAGTACGGTGAAATCCACCTCCATATTTCCGGCATTGATTACCCGGCAGAAAGGCTCGGAAGTTTTGGGCATATTATATCTCTTTTCAAAGAGGTTGGCAATCACTCCATCGAAAGGAGCAGTCAACGTAGCTTGTTCCATATCATATTGAGCAGATTCATATTGAGCTTTGCTCTGCTCATACCCGCTTTTTACTTTTGCCAGTTCCAGCACATCAGCAGGTATCACCTTCAGATTATCGGGAGCATATCCTTGTCCTATCAACACATCCTGCATCTCCAGGGTAGCCTGTGCCAAACTATTTTTATTCTGTACCAACGTATTGTTCAACTTAAACAAATCCAATTGGGCTATTTTTTGACCTTTCCGCACTATATCCCCGTTCTTTACCCAGATATTCGCCACCACTTCCGAGGTACGAAAATACAGGTCGGCATAATCCTGTGCCGTCACTTTCCCGTTACTGATCAATTCATGATTGAAAACCTGCTTTTTCAGCGGCATCACCGTCACCTCATTGGGTAAAGAAGGAAGAACTGTTTCCACCCCTTCTTTTTCCGTTGTTTCCTTTTTTTCTCCCGAGCAGGCAGTGAAAGAAACGGCTAATAATAAGCCTGATGCAAATATGTGTAATTTCATGGTCATATTTTGTGATATCTATAACAAATAAAAACTTTTTATTTTGAAAAAACTAATTTTCGGGTACTTTTTTTAATAATTCCCGTGCTTTCCGTCTCATCTGCTTGATAGCGGTAGATTGAATTTTCGGTTCTTTCTCCAATACCGTCTGTACCATCCGCTCCAATTTGTCACACCGATAAAAAAACGGATCCGCATATAGATTGGCCAAAAGATAATAAGGATAAATCCTTCCGGGCAACCGATGGACAGCACGCATAAACCAATATTCCGCACTATCATAGTGCTTCATGTCCTGTTCATTTTTCCCGATAATATTTAGTATCATGGGATCGCCACTCACTTTCAAGGCCTCTTTCAGTACCTTGTTAGACAGTTCGGGTTCATGCAGTTTATGCAAGGCATGGCCATACTCAAACATAAAGCGGGCATTCCCTTTCATTTCTTTCTGAATTTCAGCATAGCTTTCCACCGCTTGCTGATAAGCTCCCGAGTGGTAAAACATACGGCTTTTGGTCCATTGCTTACAAGCTTCTACAGTCTTGGATTTCTGCTGATATTTACAGAAACAGCCATAGCTTCCGATTAACAATAAAACAGTAAATAAAATGCGAGGCCAAACTTTCTCTAAAGGAAGAACACGGATACCGCAAGCTAATACTAATATAATCAAAGCCGAAACAAACGCTGGAAATTGTAATGGATAAGAAGAAAACGCAAATACCGCTAAAGATAGCAATGCGCCGCATAGTCCATAGATGCCTTGTTTATGACCTATGTACATGCTCCCACCTAGTATCAACAACCCGATGCAAAGCACAGGTATTCCCCAGGCAATGGCTACTTGCAGATATTCATTGAAAACATATTCGGGAGCACCTGCCACAAGTTCCTCCGTTGCCGTATAATTTCCGGCTGCAAAATAATTCTCCTGCGCTTGTCCGTAAGCAGCCGGAACACTGTTCCATCTGCATCCTGTCCATGGGTACTCACTGACAGCTTGGGCAGCAATTTTCCACATAAACAGACGGCCGTCTGCCGAATCCTTTTTCATTTGATAAATGCCACCCAATGCTATACCGCCCAAAATAAAGGTTACTATGGCAAAAGACACTGCCTGCTTACGATGATGCCTGATATAATGCTGAATTTCCATCTTATAGTGTATACCACAAACATAAATGGAAGAGACCGCTGCGGCTATCCATGCCGAGCGGCTCATTCCGGCAGGCAACACACAAAGAATCAATAGCATGACAGCTAAAGCAACATAATAAGGTATGGTTTTCTTACCCTCTTTCCGCTTTAACCATTCATACAGGCAGATAGGGAATATCATGGCAAGGTAGCCTGAATAAGGACCGGGATTATAGAACGAACCGGTCAAGGCATAGAGGGAATGGTTGGAATAGGTAAATCCGTATACCTGGCGGATGCCCCAAACGGCTTCTATACCTCCGTATAGAATAAACACCCATGAAACGACAGCCGACAGACATTCCTTAATCCGTGCCGGAAAAAGAAATATCAACAGGGCAAAAGCTGCCGATGAAAGAACTCCACAGGCATACATCCACCGCCAGTCATCCGCCAAAATATCGGATGACAGTGAAGACGTACTACAACACACCACGCTGAGACACAACGCAACCGGTATGCCTGCCACCAATGCTATTCCATATTTCAGCCATTTATTTTCCATTTCTACCACCAAACTTGTTTCCCGTCTTCGTATGTAAAAATCCGCTCTTCTTTTCCTTGAGTATGATTTTTTAACCACAATAAAGCGCCTTTAGGCACATCATCATAATGAAGTTTATTGTCGACTGCTAATTTTCGCCCTAAACTAATCCATTTCATATTCCAATAGAACAATTCATATTCATTATCGACACATATTTCATTACTATCATGTATTATTGCATTATTACTTCCATAATATGGGTATTTACGGTAAAGTATAATACTTTCTTTTTCTGTACTAGCACACAGCTCTTTTATGGTTCCATCTTCTAAAAGAATTATAGGAAACCCTATAGGTTTATTATTCAACCGCCCATTTTGGCTGATAAATGCTAAGAAAACGATCCCCTTTCCTTCGTTTAAATAAGTTCTTATTTGATTATCTCCCCATAAAATTCCTCTCCCGACTGATTCAAACAAAACACTTCCATTCATCACCTTTGATAAAGCAACAGGAACCCAGTCATGATTATTAAAAGTACAAAGACTGATTAATTGTTTATCTTTCTGTGAAGGCACTCTAAAGGTTAAATCAGAAAGAGGCATAGCATATTCGGATGTAACATCACATAGTGGAATATCATATTTTTTCCTATAAATCTTAGAAATCTTGTATACAACTTCATTTTTTCCTTCAGGGCCATATCCCACTTCTATAAAATCACCAGTAGCATCTTTCACCACATTCCAACAATGCGAAGAACTCCTATTAGCCCATGCCGGAACATAATCAATAGAAGCAGGGATTCCAATGGCACGTAAAGACAAAGCTAAAAATGCCGCCATATCATCACAAGTACCCCAACGGGTCTGTAGCATTTCAGCATAAGACTGTTTATAAGGATATTTAGTCATTCCTATATTATAACGCATTCCACCTAATTTTATGATACGAAGGGCCAATTCTCGTGGAGACATTAAAGAATCCAATAAATGACCAAACTTTTGAAAACCTTCCTCGCGCCAATTCGATAATGGCTCATGGTCTATACGGTAAGGCAAAATATAATGACAGAATTCATCAAATGAACAGTAATCTTTTATTTTTCCATTCTCCCATATTTTAAAAGCATATTCAATATTTTTTATTAAATAATCTCCCGTTATAACTTTTATATCTTCAATCTTACTAAAACCTGCCAACTGTCGTTTAGAAATAGAATCAAATCCATGCCAAATCTTAGAATATCGCACATCCCAACTTATAGGATCATTTTGTGGGATAATCTTCAAAAAGTTCTTATATCTATCCAACGAATCATAAGGGAGTATTGAATATTTACCAGGCATATTTTCAATCAAAAAACAGGCAGCACGGTATTTCAAGCTATCATGTTTAAAATGCTTCAACACTTTTTCCAACTCCGCTTTATTATGTTTAGCCTGCTGCAAAGCAATATCCAAATGACTTACTCCATTTGTACAAGCAGAAAGAAGAATTACAAAAACAAAATATACACCACAAACTCTCATACTACTTTATCTTTTTAAATATCCTGTCCATACGTATTTCATCCGTCACTCCATTCTTAGACTTCCATATCAATGTCGCCTTTCCTACAATATATTCCTCCGGCAAAGGCCCCCAATAGCGCGAGTCCTGAGAATTATAACAATTATCACCACCCATGAAATAATAATTGTGCATAAAAACATAATGCTCCACTTCCCGCCCATTTAAATAAAAATGCCCGTTACTTGCTATTAATTTATCTTGTTGCTCCCATTCTATAAGATTGCGATAAAGCAAATAATGTTTATCATCCATCACAATAGTATCCCCACGGGAAGGAAGATAAAAAGGACCAAAATCTTTAATACTCCATTTTAAGATGGTATCACCGGGATAAGCAAAAAAACAATTTTCCTGTATCATTTTCTCCACATTCCTCGGTTTCTCCAAAAAATGCGCCAAACTGTTTTGTGAAACTATATTTCCTAATTCCTTATCATAACCTCTGACCCTATATCGGGCGTCCCTTATTTCAACAGTATCACCCGGCAATGCGATACACCTCTTTACATAATAAAGCATCAGGTTAAACCCTATACTGTCCCATCGTTCCGGATAAGGGAAATTAAAGACCAATACCTCATTGCGCTGAAATTCACTGAATCCCTTCAAACGATCGATGTGTAGCGGCTTATGTTGCCGGGCATCACCAAGGCTGAATATACGTGGTCCTTTCAACATTTTATTGACAAGCACATAGTCACCCGGTATCAGAACCGGCTCCATGGAGTCAGAAGGTATGGCAAATGAGGCAAAAACAAATATCTGTAATAACAACCAAATAATCATCATTAACAAACTCCCTCCGGTCACACAAACCAGCAAGTTATATAAAACGCCTATGTATTTCTTTATATACCTCATTTTAAATCTTAAAAGGTTGGAAATTTCTGCCGCCTGTTCTGCATAAAGAAAATATGTTCTTCACGCCCACGGGTCAGATCGCGTAACCAGAACAATGCATTGTCAGGCACAATCCAGTCCAAACAGGTAGTATCAGCCCGCTGTTTTCCCAAACTCTTCCATCCTTCAGTACCGGCATGACAGAACAACTCATAAATATCACCCGGAGAAATAAAATTGTCATCATTCCGGGGCATATACTCCAGGCAATCTATAACTGCGACACGGCCCAAATCAACAACAACCTCCCCTCCTTTGTCTGAAGACAGATAATAAGAAAGAGGATCACCATCCGCCACGTGCTTTGCCAGCACATGCATATTTCCTTTTTCCGTAGGACTCCCCCAAACCGCTATCGGAGAAACAGCCTTTCCATTGGCATAAAATGTCATTTCCGCCAGTTCCGCACATTTATCATTGTCAGCCTTATATCTTATGTAACGGCACTTAACCGACTTATTCAGAAAGATTCTATTCCTTGCTATCACGGGAGTATCCGCTATCTCATATAATGTCTTTCCATCTTCAAAATTTTTCGTCATACTTCCCTCAAAAGTACCTCCCACCACATGGCCCATAAAGCTGCGCAACCAACCATATACCGGATATTTTCTATACAAACGAACCTTTACTGTTTTCTCCCAATCCGGAAGAAACGTATTTATTTCTCCACCTGCAAACCAAAAGGGGAAGCCGGAAGGATAATAATTGCCTTTGGTATATTTCATGGGAAGATATACCAGTTCCGATTCTAGATTAGGTATTTCCATCTTGCCGCTTGCCGAGCGTGCACAGGCACAACTCCACCAATGCGCTTCGTGGAAATGGGCCAGATAACAAACCTCATCATCAGGAATACCGGTAAGTATGCGTAACGTATCCGGATAATATGCATAACTGACATCTTTCATATAAGGGTGATAGAATAAAAGCGGCATTGATTTCCAATCATCTCCCAGATGTGCTGCCTTTTCTTCTTGAAAACCATACATGGGCCTGTAAACCTTGCCACGTTTATACCCTCCCGTATCCCTACTCCCCCTTACAGCCTCCGAAGCTATATACCAAATAGGTACATCGCGCCCTGTCGTGTCACGAACAACATTCCACACATGTCCCCCTCTGGCATCCGTATCTTCCATACAAGGAATGCCGACAGCCCGAAATGCATAAGTCACTATATCCGCCGCATCCACGCAACTACCATATCGATAGCTGAATAAATATCTGGGACCGATATGAGGCAGTTCAAAGTCTTCACAATAAATAAAGACAGGTTCTTGTAGATGCCTGCTTACCAAATTCGCGGCCTCCACCACATCACTGCCTTTATATATGGAATCTAATAAATATCCATATTTCTTTTCATAAAGTTCACGCCATTCTTCCAGCGGTTCATCCCCTATACGATAAGGCAACAAGTATTCACAAAAATCTTCAAATGAAAGAGAACGGTTCCATGGACGTTTCTGCCAATTATCAAAAGCACGGTCTATATTGTCTATCAAGTATTCGGCTGTGATAATATGGGCATCATATATTTTAGGAAGATTACGATAGGTATAATGCCCCCAACGTCTGGCATAAGTCTGGTCTATTTGTCCGAAAGGACTATAATAAGTACGTACACGCTTCACACTATCCATTTCACCTCCCTGTTGGTAGGAATAGCAATGAGGCATATTCCGTATCAAAAATTTAGCCGCTTCCAATTTTAAAGAATCATAGGTATAATGCTGAAGCAGTATCTCCAATTCCAAACGATTAGAAGTAGCAAAATCTAAAGCATGTTTCAATTGTTTCTGCTCAAAAGAAGAGTGGGCACAAGAGATACATACTAATGAAAAAAGGACAAGGAGTCTTGCTAAGAACATAATATTATTCATTTGTTAATTTGGTGGAATAGTATAATTTACCCCTGCGAAAACATAAATTAAAACTAAACTCAAAACACACCTTATTCTTCCCGCTATCTGATACAATCTAAAACACAGGAATTAAATTATGTACCTGAGTAAAACTACATTTCAACCAGTCTGAAGAATCAGACTCAATTGATATTTTTAGTTTCAATAATTAGTTACTTCATCTTATTTTCAGAAAAGGAGAGAATAAGGATTCACACTTACAATAAAATAAAGATACTATATTTGTCATCGTACTTTACTAAATAGTTCATTAAATTCAAGTGCTACTACAGAAGGATTTAAATTTTCCTCAAAGGATTCCACATCCTTATTTTCCCATATATACCCCAAACAATATAATTTATTATCATTAGACAAATACTGAGTATTAAACAAATAGGATTCTGCAGAAATTCCACCATCAATTTTGATGATAACTTCCTCTTGCAAATTCTTACTAATAATCCAATAATAAACCTCTGGGATTCGTTCACCTTCATTGTTCAATAAAACATTTAAAAATATATAATCATGATTTTCCAAATAATTTATAATAGATGCATAGTTAGAACGCTGCAATTCTTCTATAACTTCCATGCCCGATAATTCATGTAATTTCTTAGGCAGCTTATAATTAGGAAAGTCCATAGCATATGATAAGTCCAATTTCCCATTTTCTATCGTATACAAATCATGATTTAGCGACTCATGAAACGTCAACCATTCTCCATTTCTTCCAAAATTATTCTCTACCATCGGAAGCATATTAGACTTTTGATGAAGATAATATGCCACATTGGCGATATTTTCATCTGTACAAATCATTTTAGCATCGCCATACGTGGTGTTGTTACCTACATAAAACCAATAATTCTGCCTATCATCTATGGCAAAAGAAAACGCAGGATAAGTAACCTCCTTCTTGTCTAAGAAATCTCCCCCAAAAGTATAACAAAAAATTCCTCCATCTGATAGGACCTCTAAAACTTTACTTTTCTGATTAACAACGACATCATAGACGCTAGTATATTCACCAGGGCCATTTCCCCTGTGTCCGATATAACCGGAAAACTGTCCATCACTAGTAAAGCTAAGTATAGATGATTCTGAATTTTTTGAATATACAATCCAACCACTGTCAACTTTAATTATAGATGAATTACGATCGACCATACTAGAATCTGAAAAACTGAGAACGGTTATATCCTTACTCAAAGTCAATTTGCTTTGCTCAAGTGTGATTGCTTCAGTTTTATTAAAAATATAATCAAATGTTTTTTTATGTTTTACACTACATGAAACAAAAAGAAATGGGAAAAATATTAATATCAACTTTTTCATTATATAGAATTTAAAGTTAAAATAAGCTCCAATCCAATGGAGTATATGAATTGGAGCTGTTTCAAATTTATATCATAATACTCTCATTTTATCTGCACGGCCTTCGACAACTTTCTGCAGTTCGTCTTGAAGTACACATATAATTCATGTTTAATGGTGCACAATACCCCATAGTTTGGTATCTATTTGTTGTCGAAGATTCACCACTAGCCAACGCTTCCACATTAGCCAAAGCCAAATCAGACATTACATCCGATTGCTGAGCATTATACACATTCATTCCTGCTATCAAAGCAAACGCAACAACCAAAGTTGCCTTCAAAATATTCTTCTTCATCTTATTTCTAGTAAAAAAAATTATTATTATTCATATTTTCATCTTATTCTCGGAAAGAACTCCACCGCAGAAAAAACAAAAATACCGCTTGCTTATTCTGATTATTTACACTACTTTTACATCGGACTTAACCTCCTTTTCTTTTAGGAGAGAGCCACAGGGTGGAAAGAATCGACTTTCGGCAAAGAAAATGAATTTCTTTCCATCCGCTTTTTACTCCCATTGATTCATACTTCATCCTTTATTCAGCATTCCCCGTTACCTTCAAACGAAGTGGAGAATTATCTGCATTGCAATAAATGGTAACCGTCTTACTGAAATGCTCAGCCTTTTCGGCTTCATAAATCACGGTCAGTTCCGCTTTTTCTCCCGGACGAACACCCTCCTTATTATAGTTTACCTTGGTACATCCACAGGAAGTGATGACATCGTATATCACCAGTACATGCTGTCCCGTATTGGTCAGTGTGAACTTGCGTTCCTGCTTCTCCGACTGAGGAAATGAACCGAAGTCTATGCTTGTTACGTCCAGACTGACTTTCGTTATCGGTGTTTCCGCTTTTACAACTTCACCACCTGTCAATACTTTCAAATAAAGTTCCTTCACCTTTGGATTGTGAACAGGATTGCCTATAGCCGCCACCCTGTTGTCTTTATCCAATAGGAATGTCTGGAAAGTCATTTCATCCGGAAAGTGGTTCAATCGGTTAAAATCGTCCTTTTCATCGAAACAAACAGGATAGACAAATGCATCACGACGGGTAATATAACGCAGTTCTTTCATATCTTTCGGATGGAAATAGAAGACAAAGGGAACCGGACGGTTCAACGTTGAATCAACTTCCTGCATAAACAGCTTCCAGCGAAGCAATTGTAACTTACAACTAGTACAGCCTACAGAATCGATATAAGTCACTACCTTATAATCCGCATCCGCTAAAGAAAAGTCCACTGTATCCTTCCCTTGAATAGTAAAAAAGGAATGGGCAGGAAAGAGAATTTCTTTCCCTTCCCATTCCTCAACCAAACGAGCGATTTTATCTTTTTCTGATTCCTTGCAGGAGGAAAAAAGAGCAAAAACACATAGTAATAGACAAAGGTATCTCATTGATTAATCCAAGCCAAAAGGTCTAATTACGCACTCTACTTTTTCTCCGGTACTGCAAGTCACATTCCCACTACCCAGACATATATCACGTCCAAATTCTCCTGCAGCCAATGCTTCCACATTATCTAAAAGAAACTCACTCTCTACCGGCTTTCCGGATTGCTTTTCCCAAGCCATTACCGCCATTAGCATAACAACGGTAAATAATACAAATACTTTTTTCATTGGTTTATCATTTTTTGTGTGAAGGTAGAGAACATCTATCGGGCACGCAAATTTTTTCCCTTAAATTGATCTTAAGGTGACCTTAAAGTTTTCTTAAGATTCAAAAAATCCCCATTTCATCGGAAGGATTATTTTAATGCCCTGATCTCCAAATCATAAGGTTCATCCAATTAAATCATATTCTTTCTTTAACTTATAAGTTCCTTTTTTATAAATATGCGTATCTTTGCAATCTCTAACATGAACAAGAAACATGAAAATACCGACAAACTTATTCAAGTTTAGCTTTATTGCATTGGGATGGATTGTATTCATCCTGCTATGTTATGTTGCTTTTAAAGATGAAAAAACAAATGTTCTGATAACAATGAAGGACAGCCTACGTGAAGCAATCAATATTGATTATCAGGAACGCTTAAACAAGATTCTTATTCATTATCGCCCTTTAGGCAGAAAGGTAAAAGGTGTCCAAATAGAATACGGTGATAGTCTAGAAATCATTTATTTTGAAGACAGCACCCATGAGTCACTGGCTACCCAACTGGCCAACCAGTATGTGATGACAAGGATTATCCCCGTCAATCCAGACAATTTCAATAAGATCTTCCAAGAAGAATGGGAAAAGAATGGAGTTTCCGCCGCTAAGACGGGAATCATTTACTGCCCCAACAAGAAAAAGGTATTCAGTGACAATGATTCAATCTCTTTCCAGAAAGCTCTTGTCACCCCTGTACAAGCAATAGACGCTAAAAGAACCGCCGGCGTACAGGCATGGGCTATGATTCATTGGACAGAAATAGTAAAACATACCACTCCAAAAGTGTTATGGAGTATCATTGCTTATTTCATTGTCTTGATATGGGTGTCTCTGTCATTTCTGAAAAAACCACAGGAAAAAGAAACTCCCGCCAATCCGGACTGCATACCATGTGAAGAAATTCCTGACAATCCGGACTACATACAATTGGGGAAAATGACTTTAAAGTTGGAAAGCAAGAAACTATATATTGGCGACCGGCTTTGCCACATAGCACCGGCAGATTTCAATCTGCTGGAACTGTTTATCAAAACGCCCAAGCATCTTTTGACTAAAGAAGATATTAAAAATGCTTTCTGGCCGAAAGATAACAATCCCGAAAATAAAATATATAGTCATATCTCCACCCTTAAATCCTCACTCAAGGACTTTCCCGAATATCAGATAGTGACAGAAAAAGGAGGATACCGACTGGTTATCTCCTCAAACGAATGAATAGCTCCTATTTCCAATAATAAGCATACATAAGGTATACAATCTTACTTAAAATCACCAACCCACCGCAGCAGGAACAAAGCATTTCTCACAGCGGAACGAGTTGTTTCATTAAGGTGGAATAATTTATTTCATCAAGGTAAAACTAAATATTCCACCATATAAAACTATTTGTTCCACCATATAAAATTAATTGTACCAAACAGTGGAACACACTGTAATACACGGGAAACAAAGAGATTCTCGTTACTATATTCTGATTCATTCATTATAGGCCACAGGACAATGCAGTGCAGGACAATAACACTGTGACAGACTTTTATCTGTCACACTCTCCGTCACGCTATCTGTCACATCTTAACAACCTGTTTTTCAGCAAAATAATTAGTACTGTGACAGTGTGACAGATAATTCTCACTTTTAAACTCTATGAAAGCAAACTTGAAAATCATCCATATTCCTTCACCCTGAAGGATTTTTTTTGGCTGAAGCTTTCCGGGTACAAATCCGTCATTATAATCAGCTAAGAACTAACATCTTACATAAGGATGAAGGATTTGAAAGAAAAAACGCATGAATTCTAAATTGGTATAAGCAGACAGTCCAGCTCATAAAACACTAGAACCTTTTTAAAAAAGGCCCTGTTCTTTTCGGAAAACGAACTTATGTTTTTCCAACCATACACTACAATAAATTATCCGCCATTATAGGATAACACGGTGATTTCTTTTCAAAACTTCCTCTATTCCAATTCAAGGGGAAATTTCACTATCTGCTCGTCAGCATTGACATCCAAACCGAATAACATACCGGCAGCCTCATCTACATAAATACCGGCAATAGGACGATCCAATACATAGGTTTTCACCACATCGCCCTCGTGGGTGGATATACGTAATATTTTACCACCCTGCTGATAGGCATCGGCCAACTTCATAATATCCTTAAATTTACGACCGTCATAAATGGTATAAATGTATTGGTCAGTCACCTGCACATCATAATAACAGATTCTCCCCGCCGGAAGTCCATACCCTTCAGGACTCACTTTAAATTGGGGTTCACCATCCCCACCCAATTCTCCTATATGCTTTTGTGAAGCCATGCTATAAATATCGAGCCTATCTCCAAACTGAGTGACAGAAACCAATATCTTCTTATCAGGACTGAATGATACAAAACTGTTCCAGCCTTGAGCCACAGCAGGCGCACTTTCTCTCAACAGTTCCGGATCGGACACAGGTATCTGCTCGGATTTACGAAGCAATTCGCCGGAAGAGAGTGAAGCCCAACTGAAACGGTTCTCACCGGAATAATCGGGGATAACAACAGTAGAGGCATCCTTCAAATCAAAATCAAGGGAACGGAACAAGCGCTTATCCAACAAAATATCCTTTTCCTGTTTGGGAGTTTTCCCCCCGGCTATACCGCTATATTGATACATCCTGCCCTTGCCGTCATCAAGCACCCACACCGTGTCCTGCCCTGCAAAACGGATATTCGCCGCATAAATGGACTCACCCGGACCTTCCCCACGCTTTCCAAAAGAAGACTGATATTGAAAATCGGGATAAGTAAATACATGATAATAGTAATCGGCATTGTGCAAATCCAATATCACCGCCTTGTCACCCTGTACACGCATACGATAGGCATACCGGAACAGAGCCGTATCAATGGGAACAATCTCCCCTTTCAGAACTTCTCCCTTCCGCACCGCTTCTTCTATGATTGACTCACTGGATACCTGCTGTTGGTGGCGTTGCCCGGTACACGCTACCAACAAAGGGAATAAAACGCATAATAGTTGTTTGTTTTTCATTTGATTTCTATATTTACTTATCTGGCACAAAGTAAACAAACTATTCATAAAAACAAGAAGAAACGACCTTAGATTTACCTTAAATCTTCATTTTAGATTCGTCATAGACATCTCTTTTTCACGAGTAGATTTTCATTTCTTCCCATTTCATCGAAGTTCAGATACTTTGCCATTTACTAAGTGCAAACATTTCAAAACAGCTCGGACAGACATACCCATAGAACAAGAAATACATCACAATAAATTCCATTTTCCACAAAATAGGTTTATATGATGAAAATCACTATCTTTGTTCTATGAATAGATTGGTTATAGTAGGATGTGGACGACTTGCTGAAATTATAACAAACGCAGTTGTCAAAGGAATGTTGCCCGACTATGAATTAGTAGGCGTATATTCGCGTACAGCATCAAAGGCCGAACACATTGCGAATAAAATGAGGCAACACGGAAAAATGTGTGCAGCCTGTCACACTTTAAAAGAACTGTTGGAATTAAAACCTGATTATCTGGTGGAATCAGCCTCGCCTGCCGCAATGAAAGAACTGGCCTTACCCACCTTGGAAAACGGAACTTCCATTATCACCCTATCCATAGGAGCTTTGGCAGACACCTCTTTTTATGAGAAAGTCAAAGAAACGGCCAAGGCAAACGATACACGGGTTTACTTGGTATCCGGGGCCACCGGAGGATTTGATGTATTAAGAACCACCTCTTTGATGGGAAATGCTACAGCTCGTTTTTTCAATGAAAAAGGACCTGATGCTTTGAAAGGCACATCGGTTTACAAGGAAGAGCTGCAACAGGAAAAACGCATTGTCTTTTCCGGCAATGCAACAGAGGCAATAAATGTTTTTCCAACCAAAGTAAATGTATCTGTCGCAGCCTCATTGGCTTCCGTAGGACCGGACAATATGCAGGTATCCATACAGTCCACCCCTGGATTTACAGGTGATACTCAAAAAGTGGAAATCAAAAATGAACAAGTACACGCAGTAGTAGAAGTGTACAGCGCCACATCAGAGATTGCAGGATGGTCTGTAGTGAACACCCTGCTCAATATCACTTCACCCATTGTATTCTGACAAATTGGCCAGCACCTTCTCGCTCAGGCGGTCAAACGCCTGGCGGGTACGGCCGGTTGATACTTGCATACAACGCACATGCGGATGGGTAAGCAATGCCGTACTCCCCAATGTTCCTAATGTATCACAAAAACAAAGATTATCTTCCTCCAACCATCGGGTAAACGAAGATTCATCCCACGCAGGTGACAATCCTGTGTTAAATAGTATCTTCCTATTTCCAAGTGCCTTGAACTCTGCCTCATGCAACAAAACCGTATTCTTATTCAAGCAACAGCATACCACTTCACTCCATGTCAAAAGTTCATTCAAAGGCATAAAACGATAACCTTTCGCACCGGCTTCTTTTTTTTCACTACGGGCATAATAAGCTATATCCGCACCAAAAAACTTCATTGCATCCGCTATCATACCACCAGATTTTCCTAAGCCTACAATACCCACTTTCAAGCCGGTAATCTCCCGGGGAATCCCTTTCCACGGCTTCTGACCGAATCCATGAAGACAACGCACCAGTTCGCTGACTACATATTCTATTACCCCTTCATCACCATAGTCACGAATACCTGTCACCGTAATACCGCGTTCATTAGCATAACGGATATCCACATTCGCACTTTCGGGAGAATATAGTGAACAACACATACCGATATACCGGACATTCGGACATCTCTCTAAAATATACCGGTTTATTTGTGATGTATAACTTAACAATACAGCATCCGCATCTCCGATCCGAGCAATAATCTCATTATCCCCCGCCGGAATATCAGAGTACATAACAACCTCATCTGCAAAAGAATATAACGCTTTTTCTGCTGACAGAACCAGACTGACAGGTTCTATTGCTACAAGTTTCTGAAACATAGTATTTTTAATTTGACTGGTAAAGATAGTAAAAAATGCGGCAAAGAGACTTTTTTCATCCAAGATTGTTTATTTTTGCATCCAAAACGAAAAAATTAAAAGAATAATGGGAGCAGGAAAATGGATTGGTGGTATTCTGGGATTCATGACTATGGGACCACTGGGAGCTTTGGCCGGATTTGCCTTAGGCTCATTGCTGGATGGAAACAACGGACTTTTTGGCAATACATACGAAAAAGGACAGGCGGAAGCCGGAAACTATGACGAAGGCCAGCGGAATAGCTTTTTATTCTCCATGTTGGTTATGGCGTCTTACATCATCCGTGCAGACGGACGCATCATGCACAGCGAAATGGAATATGTACGCCAATTCTTAAGAATGAATTTCGGCGAAGAGGCAGTCATCCAAGGAGAACAGATTTTGCTGAATCTTTTTGAACAGCGCAAACAGATGGAGCGTCAAAACCCGATGGCATTTAAAAATACCATCCATGAATGTGGTGCACAGATTGCCGCGAACCTGCCTTACGAACAACGGCTGCAATTGTTGGACTTTCTGGTAAACATAGCCAAAAGTGACGGAAGCGTATGCTCTGAGGAAATAGCAGCATTAAAAGAAGTGGCACAATGCATGGAACTGTCGCCCAAAGAAGTGGAATCCATGCTGAACTTAAGCGGAAACTCATTGGAAGAAGCTTACAAAGTACTTGAAATTGACCCGTCCGCCACCAATGAGGAAGTACGTACAGCCTATCGCCGTCTGGCATTAAAACATCACCCTGACCGTGTTGCTACATTGGGTGAAGATGTGAAAAAAGCGGCAGAAGAGAAGTTCCAACAAATTAATAACGCTAAAGAACGAATTTATAAAGCCAGAGGAATAAAGTAAAAAAGAATATTTCGTGAAAACAAGAAGGAGGTGTGTCCATCCCTTAGGGATTTTTGACCACCTCCAACAACAAATTAAAACTCACTGGTAAAATGGAACTTAATATGCTTGAAGTCCATTTGTGCCATTTGAAGTACATAATTGCTATCAGCCAAGAATACATCCCTTCCTTCACGATCCTTGGCCATATACTGATATTTACGTTTTTTGAAAGCTTCCAGTTCTTCCGGGTCATCACTTTCCACCCAACATGCCTTGTATAGGCTGATAGGCTCCCATCGGCATTTTGCATTATATTCATTTTCCAGACGATACTGGATCACTTCAAACTGCAACTGCCCTACCGTACCGATAATCTTACGTCCATTAAACTGATTGATAAATAACTGTGCCACACCCTCATCCATCAACTGGTCAATACCTTTAGCCAATTGTTTCTGTTTCATAGGGTCAGCATTCTCAATATATTTAAACATCTCGGGCGAAAAACTGGGAATTCCACGGAAATGAAGTTTCTCACCTTCAGTCAGCGTATCACCGATCTTGAACGTTCCGTTATCCGGCAAACCGATGATATCTCCCGCCCAAGCCTCGTCTACTGTTGTTTTACGCTGTGCCATAAACTGAGTGGGAGAAGAAAAACGCATCGTCTTGTCATGACGTACATGATAATAAGGAGTATTACGGGAAAATTTGCCCGAACAAATTTTACAAAATGCAATACATGAACGATGATTAGGATCGATATTAGCTGTGATCTTAAAGACAAATCCGGTAAATTTCGGTTCATCGGGTTCCACCTCACGTTCTTCTGTCTTGGTAGGACGGGGGCTCGGAGCAATTTCCACAAATGTATCCAGCAGTTCCTGTACACCGAAGTTATTCAATGCCGACCCGAAAAATACAGGAGCCATCTCGCCTTTCAGGTACTCCTCCACATTGAATTCAGGATAAACACCGTCAACCAGTTCCAGTTCTCCGCGCAATTTTTCAGCCAAAGGAGCACCGATCTGGTTGTCTAGTTCTTCCGTATTGATATCAACCTCCACTTTTTCTGTTACCACCTGTTTGGAAGGTTGGAAAAGATTCAGTTTATGTTCATAAAGGTTATACACACCTTTGAAACGGGGACCGCTTTCAATAGGCCACGTCAGAGGACGTACATTGATAATGAGTTCCTCCTCCAGTTCATCCAACAAATCAAACGGATCTTTCGCCTCACGGTCCATTTTGTTGACAAATATGATTACCGGAGTATTACGCATACGGCATACTTCCATCAGCTTACGTGTCTGCGTTTCCACACCTTTCGCACCATCCACCACAATAATGACACTATCTACGGCTGTCAAAGTACGATAAGTATCCTCGGCAAAGTCCTGATGGCCCGGAGTATCCAGAATATTGATTTTATAATCATTGTAATCAAACTCCATCACAGAAGTGGTCACAGAAATACCACGCTGCTTTTCAATGTCCATCCAGTCGGATGTGGCGGTCTTCTTTATCTTATTACTCTTTACGGCTCCGGCCACCTGTATCTGTCCGCCAAAAAGTAACAATTTTTCAGTTAGAGAGGTCTTACCGGCATCCGGATGCGCTATAATCGCAAACGTCCGTCTTCTTTCTATTTCACTATTCATATTTTATTATGCATTTAATTCTTTGATACATGCTTCCAGACTCTCTTCCCAATGAGGAATCTCAATGTTATAAGTAGTTTTAATCTTGGTCTTGTCCAATACGGAATAATGGGGACGGGGAGCCTTTGCCGGATATTCATTTGTATGCAGGGGACTGACCTTACAGGTCGTGATACCGGCAATACGATGGATAGCCTTGGTAAAATCATACCA
The DNA here is from genome assembly GCF_040911965.1 of Phocaeicola sp. RTP21359st1_B8_RTP21360_211022. Lineage (NCBI taxonomy): Bacteria > Pseudomonadati > Bacteroidota > Bacteroidia > Bacteroidales > Bacteroidaceae > Phocaeicola > Phocaeicola sp. RTP21359st1_B8_RTP21360_211022. Next base: position 167,864 of record NZ_JBDFXP010000002.1, on the reverse strand, counting down.
GGAACATACTCCTTCATCACTGAAATGATAAACTCCCGGAACCACTCCCTTATAAATGGCTGTAAAGATAGCACGTGCCAGATCACGGGCATATGTCGGTGTACCAATCTGATCAAAGACCACACCCAAAGTTTCCTTTTCCTTTCCCAGACGGAGCATCGTTTTTACAAAATTATTCCCAAAAGTGGAATAAAGCCATGCGGTACGGATAATCATTGTTTTTTTGCAATACTCCAATGCATTCGTTTCACCGGCCAGCTTGGTCTTGCCGTAAACAGAATTGGGACAAGGAACATCCCCCTCATTATAAGGAAGATGTTTCGTGCCATCGAACACATAATCCGTTGATATCTGAATAAACTCACCCCAGTTGGCTTCAGCCGCCTTCGCCAGATAGCTCACTGCGTTCTTATTCAGCTTGGTGCATAACTCTATATCATCCTCTGCCTTATCTACCGCCGTATAGGCCGCACAGTTCACTATGACATGAATATTATTCTCTTTTACGAAAGTCATCACCGCCTGCTCATCACAAATGTCCAATTCGGCTACATCCGTAAAAAAACAAGTATATTCCTTGTATTCAGCCGATAACACACGCATTTCATTTCCTAATTGACCGTTGGCACCAGTCACCAATATATTCTTCATTTCTATTTCATTTATTAGAATTCCAATTCTCCTTTTTTATCCTCTATATAGTAGTTTGACAACATAGCCAGCAATGTCGAGATTGCTTCTTGTGCCTTTCTTGTTTCCTCACTGATTTCTTTCTTTTGCAATTTCAACAATAAGATACCATAAAGCGCCTCAAAACAAGTTTCCAGTTCAGGCTCCTCTTTATCCGCACCTTTAGCGCGTAACTCTACAATATAAGGCAATACTTTATAATAAGCAGAATTATAATAAGGAAACTTAGGGGAACGCAATAACTGCAAATGAAGGTCGGTAAGCCAAGTTATAATGTTTTTATTAATCTGCAAATGGCCTTTTTCCATAATCCCTTCATGACGCATCATCTCAATCAAATCCATATACCACTGGGTGAGTTCCGCTTTCTGCTCTTCCGTTAACGGATAAGGAGCTATGATGGTGCTTTTTATCTTTTCCATATCACAGCCGTTGGCACGGATTAAATCCTCTATCTGCCACATATATATAAGATACTCGGCTATATTCTTTTCTTTTAACTGCTTGGAAACGAACATACTTTTTAAATTAAAATTGATAATTAAAAAATTAAAAAACCAACGTATGATACACAAGATATGTTTCTTTGTCAGTACATCGTTTTTCCTAAAATAGTATAAATGAAACCTGCGACTGAAATCAGCATCACTACAATACCAATCACACGGTTCAAAATCCAAATGCCGCGTAAATTAAAACGGGTGCGTACTTTATTGACAAAATACGTAATTCCGAACCACCAGAGAAGAGCCCCCAATACAATAGCCAAATACCCCACCAGTTGAAAGCCTATGGGACTGCCCGGCATCACAAAAGAAAAACGGGCAAACAAACCTATAAACAGGAATATAATGAGGGGGTTGGAGAGAGTCACAAAAAAAGCAGTAACAAAATTATGAAGATAACTGCCCGGGGTAGAAGATACAGGACGGATAGACTGGACAGGATTACTACGGAAAGTATAAATACCGAAAAAGAACAGCATGATACTGCCGATAATTTGTAACAAAACTTGGTTCTTTGCCAAGAAATCATCCATAAAACTCATGCCATAACCTGTAATCAAGGCATAGCCTATATCACTAAGGGCAGCTCCCAGACCGGTAACAAATCCATACCATCGTCCCTTGTTCAGTGTGCGCTGTATACAAAGTACCCCAACAGGACCTAACGGCGCAGAAACCACTACACCGACGATAAGCCCTTTCACCAATAAATCGAGTATGGTTACTTGTTCTATCCAATTCATGCTGCAAAGATGCTACTTTTTTACGAAAGTACCTATATTTACGCTCAAAATTCTTTCATACCCCGTCTCTTTTATATAACTTTGCACCTTATTAATAGACCCTTGATATTAGAACTAGTTTTCAATTAACAAAACAACTATAAAAGTGCTATGATTCTATTTTTCAGAACACCCACTAAAAGTGTAATAGCAACAGAAGTCAGCCAGGAACTGGCTTCTGAGGATATTCAGAAATTAAGCTGGCTTTATGGTGAAGCCACTGTAGAGAACGAAGAGAACCTGAAAGGTTGCTTCATCGGACCGCGTCGGGAAATGATTACTCCCTGGAGTACAAATGCTGTAGAAATCACTCAGAACATGGGTCTTACAGGTGTCTTACGCATTGAGGAATATTTCCCTGTAAAAGACGAAAACGCCGAGTACGATCCTATGCTGCAACGTATGTATAAGGGATTGAACCAGGAGATTTTCACAGTCAACATCAAACCCCAGCCGATTGTTCACATCGAGAACCTCGAAGAATACAATGAAAAAGAAGGTCTGGCACTTTCCCGTGAGGAAATGGACTATTTGCTGAAGGTTGAAAAAGATTTGGGACGTAAATTAACCGATTCCGAAGTATTCGGCTTCGCACAGATCAATTCCGAGCATTGCCGCCATAAGATATTCGGCGGAACATTCATTATTGATGGTCAGGAAATGGAGTCTTCCTTGTTCCAGATGATCAAGAAAACGACTGCTGAAAATCCCAACAAGATTATTTCCGCTTATAAAGATAATGTAGCATTTGCCGAAGGACCGATAGTAGAGCAATTCTCTCCGGCCGATCATTCCACTTCCGATTATTTCATTATCAAAGATATCAAGACTGTTATCTCACTGAAAGCCGAAACACATAACTTCCCGACAACCGTAGAACCATTCAACGGTGCATCTACCGGTACCGGTGGTGAGATCCGTGACCGTATGGGCGGTGGCAAGGGCTCATGGCCCATTGCTGGTACTGCCGTTTATATGACCTCTTATCCCCGTACTGATGAGGGACGCGAATGGGAAGACATCCTTCCTGTCCGCCAATGGTTATACCAGACTCCGGAACAGATCTTAATCAAGGCTTCCAACGGTGCTTCCGATTTCGGTAACAAATTCGGTCAACCGCTGATTTGTGGTTCTGTACTGACATTCGAGCACCAGGAAAACGGCGAGAAGTATGCATACGACAAAGTGATTATGCTGGCAGGAGGAGTAGGTTACGGTACTCAGCGCGACTGTCTGAAAGGACATCCCGAAAAAGGAAATAAAGTCGTTGTAATGGGTGGTGATAACTATCGCATCGGCTTGGGTGGAGGTTCGGTCTCTTCTGTTGAGACAGGCCGGTACTCATCGGGAATCGAACTAAACGCCGTTCAACGTGCCAATGCGGAAATGCAAAAACGTGCCTATAATGTAGTCCGTGCATTGTGTGAAGAAGATAACAACCCGATTGTTTCCATTCACGACCACGGTTCGGCCGGCCACGTGAATTGTTTATCCGAACTGGTAGAAGAAAACGGTGGATTAATTCATATGGACAAACTACCTATCGGTGACCAGACTTTGTCTGCCAAAGAAATTATCGCCAACGAATCTCAGGAACGTATGGGATTGCTGATTGACGAGTCGGCTATTGAACATGTACAAAAAATTGCTGATCGCGAACGTGCGCCGATGTATACCGTAGGTGAAACAACCGGAGACGCCCGCTTTGCCTTTGAACAGGCCGATGGGGTACGTCCGTTCGATCTGGCAGTAGATCAGATGTTCGGTTCTTCTCCGAAAACCTACATGGTTGACAAGACCGTAGAGCGCCATTATGAAAATGTTTCATACGAAACTTCCAAATTAAATGAATATATCCGCCGCGTACTTCAGCTGGAAGCTGTTGCTTGCAAAGATTGGTTAACCAATAAAGTAGACCGTTCCGTAACCGGTAAAATCGCTCGCCAACAATGTCAAGGTGAAATTCAGTTGCCTCTGAGCGATTGTGGTGTAGTAGCTCTCGACTATCGTGGCGAAAAAGGTATAGCAACTTCTCTAGGCCATGCTCCCCAAGCCGCCTTAGCCAATCCGGCCGCAGGCTCTGTTTTGTCGGTAGCCGAAGCACTGACTAATATCGTATGGGCTCCGATGGCGGAAGGATTGGACAGCATTTCCTTGTCTGCCAACTGGATGTGGCCATGCCGCGCACAGGAAGGTGAAGACGCCCGCCTGTACACTGCCGTAAAAGCCCTTTCCGATTTCTGCTGCTCATTGCAAATCAATGTACCGACCGGAAAAGATTCTTTGTCTATGACTCAGAAATATCCTAACGGTGAAAAGATCATCAGTCCGGGAACTGTCATCGTTTCTGCCGGCGGTGAAGTTTCGGATGTGAAGAAAGTGGTTTCTCCTGTATTGGTAAATGATGAAAAGAGCACTATCTACCATATTGATTTCAGTTTTGACAAGTTACGTCTGGGAGGTTCTGCTTTTGCACAATCACTGAACAAAGTAGGTGACGATGTACCGACTGTACAAAATCCTGAATATTTCCGCGACGCATTCCTGGCTGTACAAGAATTAGTAAATAAAGGTCTGATTATGGCCGGTCACGATATTTCTGCCGGTGGTCTTATTACTACACTGCTTGAAATGTGCTTCTCGAATATGGAAGGTGGTATGGAAATCAGCCTGAACAAGATTAAGGAAGATGACATTATCAAGATATTGTTCGCCGAAAATCCGGGTATTGTTATCCAGGTAAAAGATAAGCACAAAGAAGAAGTGAAAAAGATCTTGGAAGACGCAGGCATAGGCTACGTAAAATTAGGTAAACCGACTGAAGAACGGCATATCCTGGTAGAAAAGGGAGATGCGACTTACCAGTTCGGCATAGACTATCTGCGCGATGTATGGTATTCTACCTCTTACTTGCTAGACCGCAAGCAGAGCATGAACGGCTGCGCCAAAAAACGTTTCGAGAACTACAAGAAACAACCTTTGGAATTTGTATTCGACAAATCATTCACCGGCAAACTTTCACAATTCGACCTTAACCCCGACCGTCGTACTCCGACAGGTATCAAAGCGGCTATTATCCGTGAAAAAGGAACCAATGGCGAACGCGAAATGGCCTACATGCTCTATTTGGCAGGATTTGATGTGAAGGATGTAACAATGACCGATCTGGTCAGCGGACGTGAGACATTAGAGGACATCAATTTCATCGTATTCTGCGGTGGGTTCTCTAATTCGGACGTTTTAGGTTCTGCCAAAGGATGGGCCGGAGCTTTCTTGTTCAATCCCAAAGCCAAAGCTGCATTGGATAACTTCTATGCACGCAAAGATACATTGTCATTGGGCGTATGTAACGGCTGCCAGCTGATGATAGAATTAAACCTGATTAACCCAGACTTCACCAAGAAAGCGAAAATGCTGCACAATGATTCACATAAATTCGAATCCAAGTTTGTAGGTGTTACTGTTCCTATGAATAGAAGCGTCATGTTCGGTTCGTTAAGCGGAAGCAAGCTTGGCATCTGGGTAGCCCATGGAGAAGGTAAATTCTCATTGCCATATCATGAAGATAAATACAATGTTGTATTGAAATACTCATACGATGAGTATCCCGGCAATCCGAACGGTTCAGATTACAGCGTAGCCGGTCTGGCCAGTCCTGACGGTCGCCATTTGGCCATGATGCCTCATCTGGAACGCTCTTGTTTCCCATGGCAAAATGCTTATTATCCGGCTGATAGAATAAAGAACGATCAGATTACTCCATGGATGGAAGCATTTGTCAATGCTAGAAAATGGATTGAGATGAACAAAAAATAAAAACGATTTGTTATATTTACTAAAAAAGCGGTGAGTCATACTGATTACCGCTTTTTTTGTATATAACAGATTTTGATATGTTAAGGGAAATTACGAACTTTGTAAGGATTTTGCCTCCTAATAATATGAGAAGAATTCTTTTACTTATATGCCTTTTTGTTATTTTGGTAACACCTGCCGTTGCTCAACTATACCAGTATCTGGATACTCAGAATGGTTTGAGCAGCCGTAGAGTTTTATCTATACGAAAAGATAAAAAGGGCTATATGTGGTTTCTCACTCACGAAGGAATAGACAGGTACAACGGAAAACAATACACACACTATAGCTTAACAGCCAACGGAAAACTATTGAACTTTTTTCCTAACTTGAACACTTTGCAAACAGATACGGCAGGAGTGGTTTGGGAGATAGGAAAAACCGGTCATCTATTCAGGTACAATTCCTTACAAGATAAATTTGAACTAGTTTGCGATTTTGCCAGTAAGGACAAAAGCAACAGCGGACTGCCGCTCACCGCTTCATTTCTTGACTCCAAAGACAACAATATATTGCTTTGCACTAAAAACAAACAATATCTTTTCGACATAGATACCCATGAACTTATTCAACTGGAAAGTCCTATCAAGGAAGAAATCACATATATTGCAAAATCTACGAACAACCAATATTTTCTGGCATCCAGCCACAAGATTTACTGTGCAAAACTGAATCATGGCCGATTAGAAACAATCAAGCATCCGGAACTGGATAATTTTCATATAGTGAACTACATCTATTTTCATCCGGAAACCCAAATGCTAGTAATAGGTACCTTGCTGGATGGTATTTATCTATACAATATCCATAGCCGCCAACTGATTGATGTACACAACGGACTACAAGACATTAATGTCAACTCTATCATAGCAAGTAAAGAAAATGAAAACGAGGTGCTAATAGCAACTAATGGCGCAGGCGTATATAAATTAAACTTGGGCACTTACGAATTGACAAATTTTCTAAATGCCGACCACAACCATTCCAATAAAATGAACGGTAATATCATTAATGATATCTATATTGATGATGATCAAAAATTATGGATGGCAGTCTATCCTATAGGAATTACTGTATATTCCGAGAAATATCCCGGATATAAATGGATACAGCACTCTTACGACAATCCCAACTCACTGATAGATAACCAAGTGAACTATATATTGGAAGATTCTGAAGGAGATATTTGGTATGCGACCAATAATGGCGTATGTTGCTACCGTCCTTCCACCAAACAATGGACGAATTTATTATCAACTTATCAGCATGACACACCTAATCAAAATCATGTATTTATCTCTATATGTGAATCCCGGCCAGGAATTATTTTAGTAGGAGGATATATGTCGGGAATGTACAAAATAGATAAGAAAAACATGACCACACAATATTTTATTCCCCAGACATTAAATGATGACACCATAAAACCGGATAAATATATTCGTTGTATTTATAAGGATTGGGATAATCTGATTTGGGCCGGAGGATATTACAATTTAAAAAGTTATGATATGGATACAAAGGAAATGCATTGTTATAAAATGGATTTCCCTATCACCTATATCACCAATAAGGACGCCCACAATTTATGGATAGGAACTATCAATGGATTGTATCAGTTCAATAAGGTCAATCAAGAGCTCAAAGCGGTGAATCTAGACTCCGAACTAGGCTGCATAAATACTATTTATCAAAGTAAAAAGAACATCACTTTCATTGGTACACATGGTTCCGGTATATGGATTTACAACAATTATACAGAAAAAGTAACTAATTACCATGTCAATAATTCAGCTCTGATATCTAATAATATTCATTGCATACTGTCTACTTTGGAAGACGATTTGATCATTAGTACAGAAAAAGGGTTGACCCGTTTCAAAACAAAAGAAAAAATATTCTCTAACTGGACAAAAGAACAAGGGTTGATGTCTACCAGCTTTAATCAAGCTGCCGGAGTACATACACGCGATAAAAAATTTATTTTCGGATGTGGAGACGGAGCCATTGAACTGGCAGATACCGTCACGCTGCCTCATCAATTCAAATCCAAAATGGTATTTGATAATTTCCGACTGCTCTATCAGAAAGTAATGCCCGGTGAAAAAGGTTCCCCTTTAAAAAAAGAAATTGATGATACCCGGCATATCATACTGAATTACGACCAGAATATTTTTTCATTGGATGTGTCTTCCATCAATTATGATAATCCCTCCAACATCGTCTATTCCTGGAAACTGGAAGGGTTTTATGATGAATGGACTTCACTCACGAACAATAACCGCATACGTTACACTAATATCGGTCCCGGTAAGTATAAATTAAGAGTGAGAGCCATCCTGATGGATGATCACCATTTGTTAGAAGAACGTTCACTTTTCATAACCGTAACCCCACCTTGGTGGGCTACTTTTTGGGCAGGCATTCTTTATCTGATCATTTTTATACTGGTCGGAGTAATTGTCTTACGTTATTTGTGGCTTAGGAAAGACAGAAACAATTCAAAAGAAAAAATCCGGTTCTTTATCAACACGGCGCATGATATACGTACACCGCTGACTTTGATAAAAGCTCCTTTGGGAGAGATTCTTAAAAACGAAAACCTGTCCGAACAGGGAAGAATCAATATCAACCTAGCTATACAAAATACAGACAATCTGTCTGAGTTAGCCAGTAATCTGATTAATTTTGAAAAAGAGGAACTGTATACCTCCACTGTATATGTATCCCGATACGAATTGAACAACTATATCAAAAACTATTTGGAACAGTTCAATTTATATGCCCGCAAAAGACAGATAAATATCATATTTGAAACTAATTTCGAAAGCCAGGAAGTATGGCTGGACAGAAACAAGATGGATTCCATTATCCGTAACCTGATGACAAATGCCTTGAAATATACCTGTCAGGGGGGCAATGTCACTGTGCAAACTCAGAAAAATAAAAGTCATTGGTTCATCACTATTACAGATACAGGAATCGGGATCCCCGCCAATGAACAAAAGAAAATGTTCAAAAGCCTATTCAGAGGGAATAATGCCATCAATCTGCAAATCACAGGAAGCGGCATCGGCATGCTGCTTACCTACAAACTGATAAAAAGCCATGCCGGCAAAATATCAATGAGCAGTATAGAGAATGTAGGAACTACCTTCAAACTGGCATTCCCTATCAAAAGTCGGAAATACAACTACCGTATATTCAAAAAAGCTGATGTAATTGACCCGCTGCCTGTCATCGAAGGCAATCCGGAAGAACTGGTGAAAGAGATCAAAAACAAGCCGGTCAAAACACATGCCGCTTCCATTCTGATAGTGGAAGATAATATGGAATTGCGTACTTTCCTATTGCATACACTATCGGAAGATTATCATGTGTCTGATGTAGGAAACGGGCAAGAAGCACTGGATTTTATCAAAGAGCGACAACCTGATCTGATACTGTCGGATGTAATGATGCCTATCATGAATGGAGACAAAATGTGCAATATATTGAAAAGTAATATTGAAACCAGTCATATACCTATCATATTGCTGACCGCATTGAACGATAAAGAAAGTATTATCAAAGGCTTACAGACCAAAGCCGATAAATACATAGTCAAACCATTTGACATGGAAGTACTGAAAGCAAACATAACCAACGTTCTGGCGAACAGGGAAATCATGAAAAAGCGTTTCTCACAATTCAAATTCAATGCAGACGAGGTATCAGATGATCCGACGGTCAGTTTGGAACAGGAATTTCTTTTAAAAGCTACCGACATCATAAAAAGTAGTATAAACAAAGAAATGAACGTAGAAAACCTATGTGATGCAATGAATATGAGCCGGAGTAGTTTATACAATAAAATAAAGGCCTTAACCAATGATTCGCCCAGTGACTTTATACGTAAAGTACGTATGAACGAAGCTAGCATTTTATTGAAAAGCAAACGTTATACCGTATCCGAAGTTTCGGATATGATGGGATTCAGTGATCCCAAATATTTTACGGATACATTTAAGAAATACTACGGAGTTCCACCAAGCACTTATATGAAACAAAATTAAAAAAATGAATTTCTATTTACAATCATTTCTTATCTTCCTAAAAATAGGACTATTTACTATTGGCGGAGGATATGCTATGGTTCCCCTAATTCAAGATGAAATAGTGGACAAACGAAAATGGATTGACAAAGAGGATTTTATTGATTTATTAGCCCTCACTCAGTCTGTACCCGGAATATTTGCTGTAAATATTGCCATATTTATCGGATATAAATTGCGTAAATTCCGTGGAGCATTGGCAATGGCTTTAGGCACAATACTCCCCTCTTTCTTTATCATATTGGCAATTGCCTTGTTCTTTCAACAGTTCAAACAATACCCAATTGTAGAGAATATATTCAAGGGAATTCGCCCGGCGGTAGTAGCCCTTATTGCAGCTCCCACTTTCTCCATGGCAAAATCCGCCAAGATAAACCGTTACACTGTCTGGATACCAATAGTATCCGCATTGCTTATCTGGGTATTGGACGTGTCTCCAGTCTACATTATCATAATAGCGGGCGTGGGAGGTTTTATATATGGCAAGTACAAACATAAATATTCATCCAAATGATTTTTCTATATTTATTCTACACATTCTGTAAAATAGGGCTCTTCGGTTTCGGAGGAGGCTATGCCATGTTGTCCATGATACAAGGAGAAGTAGTAACAAGATATAATTGGATCAGTGCCAGCGAATTTACAGATATCATCGCTATCAGCCAAATGACACCGGGTCCCATTGGCATCAACTCTGCTACTTATGTGGGATATACTGCGGTATTGAATGCAGGCTACAATGAAAGCTGGGCTATATTCGGTTCTTGCATAGCTACTTTTGCTGTAGTTTTTCCATCGTTCATATTAATGGTAATCATCAGCCGGTTCTTCTTGAAATACCAAAAGCATCCGGTTGTAGAAGCCGTATTCAAAGGGTTGCGTCCGGCAGTAGTAGGTCTGCTGGCAGCAGCTGCACTCGTCTTGATGAATGCTGAAAACTTCGGCAGTTATCAAATAGATTTGTATCAATTCATCATCAGTATAATTATTTTTCTAGTAACCTTTATAGGTACACGGAAATACAAAATCAATCCTATATTAATGATTATACTTTGCGGAGTGGCAGGGTTCCTGCTTTACTGAGAATAGGACGATTATGGGAAATCATCAAAAAAATCCGTATGATTGGCTCCGGAAATAATCATCAACTCTTTGTCATCACTGATTAGATAAAGCCGCAATAGATGGATTACAGATGTTATAACCTTTTCCTGATTTCAACATAAACAATATAGCACCCGGAAAACAGGCGGCATACAAATCAACTGCCACTGCCCCGGAATTCTTTATTCATCGATAGGACGTGAATATAATACCCAGGCAGTGGCAGTAAAAATAAAATCTAAAATTAAAGAAACACTCCCGCTTCTTACAGTTTTACTTTCTTTTTAGTACCCTTCGACTCATTGTGCAAACGGTCCAACGCTGTCACCACATACTGGTACTTCGTTTTTCCATCGTTATAAGGTAATGGATAAAAATGGTCACGGGTAATGGCTACAATATGGGAAGCATCATCCAAATTGACTTTTTCTTTTTTATCAAAGCGATAAACCACATACTGTACAGCTTTGTCCATCTCGTCCTTTGCCTTCGGAGCTGTCCAGAAGAGTACCGGACCTTCATACGTCCATACCATCTTCACCTTCTTTACTTTACCTGGAGCCTTATCGTCCATAAAAGGAGATTCAGGAATCAAAGCCGGATAACGATGATACTCCTTCTCCAGCATAGTGCGGTAATTGCCGGCATTATCCACCACTGCAGCAGCATACCATTGACAACTTCCCTGCACGGTAGGAAGCGACCGTTGCAACTTCATTTTGGCAGGCATCTGGTTTTGTAACGGATTACGGGCATCCGCCTTGTTCACCGTACGCATCACATCCTGACCGATAAATAACGGACGCGAAGCGGCATGTCTTGCCCACCAATGTATCAAGTTGTCATAATCGGCAGCAGGATGACCTATTTCCCAATAAATCTGAGGGATATTATAATCTACCCAACCATTATTAATCCACATCAGCACATCTGCATACAAATCATCATAATTCTGAAGACCGCGTGTATCACTTCCATTCGGATCATTTTTCTTGTTGCGGTAGATACCAAAAGGAGAAACACCGAACTTCACCCACGGCTTACACTCGCGCACAGTTTCGTGAATTTCCTTTATCAGCACATTCACGTTGTCACGGCGCCAATCGGCTTTATTACTGTATCCGCGACCATATTGCGCAAAACTGACATGATCAGGAAAATCTTCGCCCGGGTTGGGATAAGGATAGAAATAATCATCCATATGAATGGCATCCACATCATAACGGGTAACAATATCGCGCACAATCTTGCAAATGTATTTACGGTTTTCGGGCAAAGCCGGATCAAAATAAAGTTGCCCAGCATAATTCACGAAACGTTCCGGATTCTTATTATACGGATGAATGGGTGATAAGGCAGTAGTTCCCTTTGTCTTGGCACGGTAAGGGTTAATCCAGGCATGGAACTCCATTCCACGCTTATGGCATTCATCAATCATGAACTGCATCGGGTCCCAGTAAGGTGAAGGCACTCTGCCCTGCACTCCTGTAAGAAAGCGGCTCCACGGCTCATAAGAAGATTTATACAAGGCATCGGCTTCTGCACGTACCTGAAAAATTATCGCATTAATGCCTGCGCCCTGCAGACTGTTTAGTTGATTTATTAACAGCCGCTGTATCTTCTCTGTCGGCATTCCCTGGAACTGTCCATTCACACACTGAATCCATGCACCGCGGAACTCACGTTTAGGATAACGTGTCTGAGCACTGACAACAAAAGTAAAAAGTAGTGCTATCAATAAAAGAAGAATAGTTTTTGCTCTCATTTTGTTATTCTTGTTTAATACGCTTGCAAAGATAAGAAAACTTATAATTATCTTTGCATATTAAACCAAATTCAATAAAGAATGTCAGAAAGTAACTATATATCCATAAAAGGAGCAAAGGTAAACAACCTCAAAAACATCGATGTAAACATTCCACGCAACAAGCTGGTCGTCATCACGGGACTATCCGGTTCCGGAAAATCATCCTTGGCTTTTGATACATTATACGCTGAAGGTCAGCGACGCTATGTAGAAAGCCTGTCATCATACGCCCGCCAATTTCTGGGCCGCATGAGCAAGCCTGAGTGTGATTTCATCAAAGGTATACCACCCGCTATCGCCATAGAGCAAAAAGTGAACAGCCGCAATCCTCGTTCCACCGTGGGTACTTCCACCGAAATATATGAGTATCTGCGACTGCTCTATGCACGCGTGGGGAAGACTTATTCCCCCATTAGCGGGCAACTGGTGAAAAAACATAGTATTGAAGATATTGTAAACTGTATGCTTTCCTTTCCTAAAGGAACGAAATACACGGTTCTCACTCCTATGATGCCCCGTGAAGGCCGTACACTGCTCCAGCAACTGGAAATGGACTTGAAACAAGGATTTACCCGTATAGAGGTGAACCGTGAAATAGTCCGTATAGAAGATTTTCTGCAACAAACAGCTGCCGAAGATAAAAAACAAAACATCTATCTGCTGGTAGATCGCATGACAGCCGATGATAGCAAAGACAGTATCAGCCGCCTCACCGATTCTGCCGAAACGGCCATGTACGAGGGAGACGGGAATTGCCTCCTCCGCTTCTACTCTGCTGACGGAAGTACGCAGCTGTTCTCTTTCAGCACTAAATTCGAGGCCGACGGAATTAAATTCGAAGAACCGAATGACCAAATGTTTTCATTCAATTCCCCTCTCGGCGCTTGTCCCGAATGCGAAGGCTTCGGTAAAGTGATAGGTATAGATGAACATTTGGTGATTCCAAACCGTGCTCTGAGTGTATATGACGGAGCTGTCCTTTGCTGGCGTGGTGAAAAGATGGGGGAATGGCTACAGGAATTCATTCATGAAGCTCCCGCCCACGATTTCCCCATCTTCGCCCCTTATTATGAACTGACACAGGAACAAAAAGATTATTTATGGCATGGACCTAGAAATAAGGCCTGTATAGATTCTTTCTTCAAAATGCTGGAAGAAAACCAATATAAAATACAATATCGTGTGATGCTGGCACGATACAGGGGAAAAACTATTTGTCCTGTCTGCCACGGAACACGCTTGAAAAAAGAAGCCGGTTATGTAAAAGTAGGTGGAAAATCCATCTCTCAACTGGTTGACTTACCTATTCACGACTTAAAAGAATTCTTCCGCACTCTAGAACTAGATGCACATGACACAGCCATCGCCAAACGGATCTTAACGGAAATTACCAACCGCATCAACTTCCTCATGGATGTGGGTTTGGGATATCTTACACTGAACCGTCTCAGCAACTCGCTCTCCGGCGGTGAAAGCCAGCGCATCAATCTGGCCACCTCATTAGGCAGCAGCTTGGTAGGCTCACTCTATATCCTGGATGAGCCCAGTATCGGATTACACAGCCGTGACACCGACCGGCTGATAAAAGTACTTCGTCAGTTACAGGAACTGGGAAATACCGTAGTAGTGGTAGAACATGATGAAGAAATAATCCGTGCTGCCGATTATATCATTGATATCGGTCCTCAAGCAGGACGTTTAGGAGGACAAATAGTATATCAAGGCAACATGAACGATCTTCAAAGAAACAGTAACAGTTATACGGTGCGCTATTTGTTGGGAGAAGAAAACATAGAGATTCCCCGATGCCATCGTCCGTGGAACAATTATATAGAAATAAAAGGTGCGCGTGAAAACAACCTTAAAGGCATTGACGTAAAATTTCCACTGAATGTAATGACGGTAGTTACGGGAGTCAGCGGTTCGGGGAAGAGTACGTTGGTACGTGATGTCTTTTACAAGGCATTGAAACGCGAATATAGTGAAGCTAGCGAACGGCCGGGTGAGTTCATCTCTTTGGAAGGAGATGTACAGCTGGTGAAAGATATTGAATTTGTAGACCAGAACCCTATCGGAAAATCATCACGCAGCAATCCGGTAACCTATGTAAAAGCATACGACGAAATACGAAAACTCTTTGCCGAACAGCCTCTTGCCAAGCAAATGGGATATACTGCCGGATATTTCTCATTCAATACCGAAGGCGGGCGCTGTGAGGAATGCAAAGGTGACGGTACGGTAACCGTTGAAATGCAATTTATGGCAGATTTGGTACTAGAATGTGAGTCTTGTCATGGAAAACGTTTCAAGAGCGACACGCTGGAAATAAAATTCCAAGACAAGAGCATCTATGACATTCTGGAAATGACAGTGAATCAAGCCATTGAATTCTTTGCCGAATACAATCAAAAAAAGATAGTGAAGAAACTAATTCCATTACAAGAAGTGGGATTGGGATATATAAAGTTAGGACAAGCCTCCTCCACTCTTTCCGGCGGCGAGAACCAACGCGTAAAACTAGCTTATTTTCTGAGCATAGAGAAAGCACAACCCACTATTTTTGTATTCGATGAACCAACCACAGGTCTGCATTTTCATGATATCAAGAAACTGCTGGAAGCATTTGAAGCCTTAATCAGCCGCGGACATACCATTATCATTATCGAGCATAATATGGATGTGATAAAATGTGCCGACCATGTGATTGACCTAGGACCCGAAGGAGGAAATATGGGAGGAAATCTGGTAATTGCGGGCACTCCGGAAGAGGTTGCAGCATGTGCGGCATCTTATACGGGACAGTTTTTACGTGAAAAACTGGCGATGGATTCTCCTGATTGATTTTTTATTCACCGTTGATTGTCCAAACTGACACAAATTATTAAATATGATTATACGCAATATACCACTAGATGATAAATGGGAATTTAAAAGTGATTTATTCTGTTCTGTAAATTTAGCATTTTGTGGTATGATTGCAGAATCATTTTACTAAAAATCTGTTTTAATGTTTTCCACATTGTCAATCTAAACGAAAATATGAGTAAATTTAGAATTGAATTAACAACCTTATAAATCAACAGAATATGAAAAAACTTTTTTTACTACTCTTGCTGTTCCCTTTCCTATTGGGATGTTCACAAAAAGAGAAAGAATTCACCGTTCTTCAATGGAACATTTGGCAAGAAGGAACTGTAATTCCCGGTGGTTACGACGCTATTGTGAATGAAATAGCCCGTCTTCGTCCGGACTTCGTCACATTGAGCGAAGTACGTAATTACGAAAACACCAATTTCACTGCCCGCCTAGTGCAATCATTAAAGGAAAAAGGAGAAACCTATTATTCCTTCTATACCTATGATACAGGTCTGTTAAGCCGATACCCCATCACTGATTCATTAACCGTTTTTCCCGAAAAGAATGACCACGGCAGTATCTATCGCCTTACAGCCGATATGAACGGACAGAAAATAGCAGTCTATACCGCTCATCTTGATTATTTGGATGACGCCTATTATAATGTACGCGGATATGATGGTTCTACTTGGGAAGAAATCCCTATCCCCACTACCGTAGAAGAAGTATTAAAGAGAAATGTAGCCTCACAACGCGATGACGCCATCAGACTATTCATTGAACAGGCAAAAAAAGATCGTGCAGCCGGCTACACCATCATTTTAGGAGGAGATTTTAATGAACCTTCACATCAAGATTGGACTGAAGAAACCAAAGACCTGTATGACCATCATGGCTTTGTAATCCCCTGGACAGTTCCTGTCCTGTTAGACGAAGCCGGATTGAAAGACGCCTATCGAGAATTCTATCCAGATGTATTAAACTATCCCGGCTTCACTTATCCTTCGGATAATCCGGCAAAGCCCGCCGACAAAATAACCTGGGCTCCCAAAGCAGATGAACGCGACCGTATAGATTACATTTGGTATTATCCCGAAAAGGGGTTGAAAGTGAAAGACGCCGCCATTTTCGGTCCGAAAAATTCCATAGTCCGTGCACAGCGTGTTCAGGAAACATCTAAAGACAAGTTTATAGAACCATTGGGCGTATGGCCTACAGACCATAAAGGAGTACTGGTTACTTTCCAATATCCCGCCAAATAATATCGT
Source organism: Phocaeicola sp. RTP21359st1_B8_RTP21360_211022 (assembly GCF_040911965.1). Classification (NCBI taxonomy): domain Bacteria; kingdom Pseudomonadati; phylum Bacteroidota; class Bacteroidia; order Bacteroidales; family Bacteroidaceae; genus Phocaeicola; species Phocaeicola sp. RTP21359st1_B8_RTP21360_211022. The sequence continues at coordinate 150,902 of NZ_JBDFXP010000002.1, read as the reverse complement.
TTTTCCCAATATTTCTGTTATCTTTGTCCAATAACCTAATTTATTATCCTATGACCAAATGTACACATAAGCAGTTAATGACCGCCTGTATGTTAGCAGGCACATTGATGTTGGGAGCATGTACCAGTACTCCCCCTGTAACAAAAGAGGTATCCATTGTACCCATAACCAACCATCTGGAGGAAACAAACGGTGCTTTTGTATTGAAAAGTAATACCTCCATCGGTGTTATTGACGCCGAACTAATTCCCGCAGCCGAGTATTTGGCCGATATGCTTTCCGGTGCCACAGGCTACGACCTTAAAGTAAAAGAAGGCGAAGGAACCATCACCCTTGCCTTGGGGGATGTTCAAGGAAAAGAAGGTGCCTATACCCTGACAGCCGAGAGCGATAAGGTCAACATTACAGGTAACTCTTACGGAGGTGTCATTGCAGGTATCGAATCCCTCAGACAGCTGTTTCCCCCGCAAATAGAATCTAAAGAAATTGTTAAAGGTACAGACTGGGCCATACCGGCCGTTAACATTCAAGATGCCCCCCGCTTTGAATGGAGAGGCATCATGCTGGACGTATCCCGCCATTTCTACACAATAGATGAGGTGAAAGAATTACTGGATGTCATGGCCCTTTACAAGATGAATAAATTCCACTGGCATCTTACCGATGACCAAGGATGGCGTATCGAAATCAAGAAATATCCTTTACTGACGGAAAAAGGAGCCTGGCGCAAATTCAATTCCCATGACCGCGAATGCATACGTCAGTCAAAGACTGACAACAATCCGGATATGGCAATTCCCGAAGACAAGATACGCATCGTAGAAGGTGACACCCTATATGGAGGCTACTACACTCAGGAAGATATCAAGGATGTCATAGCATACGCCAAAATACGAGGCATAGATATTATTCCCGAAATTGATATGCCGGGACACATGCTGGCAGCTGTGAGTAACTATGAAGGTGTTTCCTGTTTTAACGAAACCGGTTGGGGAAGCGTCTTCTCCTCACCTGTTTGTCCGGGGAAAGACTCTGCATTGGAGTTCTGCAAGAATATTTATGCAGAACTGATAGCCCTTTTCCCCTATAAGTATGTACATATAGGAGGTGACGAAGTAGAAAAAACCAATTGGAAAAAATGTCCGGACTGCCAGAAACGTATGCATGACAATAATCTGAAAACCGAAGAAGAACTGCAATCATGGTTCATTCATGACATGGAGAGATTCTTTAACGGGAAAGGCAAAGAAATGATAGGCTGGGATGAAATCATTGAAGGCGGATTGTCTAAAACAGCCACCGTAATGTGGTGGCGCAGCTGGGTAAAAGATGCAGCGACCAAGGCAACGGCACAAGGCAACCCTGTCATTTTCACTCCTAACGGACAATTTTATTTGGATTATGCAGAAGACAAGAATTCTATGGCAAGCATTTATAATCTGGATACGACAGACAACCTGACTCCCGAGCAGCAGTCGCTGATTTTAGGAGTGCAGGGAAATATTTGGTGCGAATGGATTCCTTCCAACGCACGTATGCAATATATGGCCATTCCACGTTTGCTGGCTATTGCCGAATTAGGTTGGAGCAAACCGGAGCAAAAAGACTGGAATGCCTTCAAACAACGCCTGTCTGATCAGTTTGAACGTCTCAATATCATGGGTATCAATTACCGTATACCCGATTTGGAAGGCTTTAATGCCGTCAACGCCTTTATCGGTGAAGGAACCATCAATGTAACTTGCCTTGACCCCACTGCGGAAATTCACTATACCACTGATGGCAGTACTCCTACTTTACAATCTCCCGTATATGAAGGTCCCATCAAAGTGACTGAAACCACAGACTTTACTTTCTGCACCTTCCGCCCTAATGGAAAGAAAGGTGACATAGCCAAGACCCGTTTCATCAAAAGTGAATATACCCCCTCTGTAACTGCCGCTCCTTCCAATCCGGGTTTGAAAGCTACATGGCACGAATTTAAAGGAAATAAATGCAGTGAAATAGAAAAAGCTCCGGTCAATGGTACTTATCCAGTGGAAGACGTTATGATTCCTAAAAAAGTAAAAGGAAATATCGGACTGATTATCAAAGGATATTTCAATGCTCCTCAAGACGATATCTACACTTTTGCACTCCTGTCCGACGATGGTAGTACATTGACCATAGACAGTGAACAGATAGTAGACAATGACGGGCCTCACGGACCTAAGGAAATAGTGGGACAAAAGGCATTGGCGAAAGGATATCATCCAATGGAATTACGTTATTTCGACCAAAACGGAGGACAACTGAAATTAAAAGTAACAGGTAGTGATGGTAAAGAAATTCCGTTCACGCATCTCTATGCGCATTAATCTCACATAAAAAGTTTTTCCACCACAGATTATACAGATTTACATAGATTGAATTTCAATGAATTCTCCCATTCAATAATCTGCGTAATCTGTGGTGGAATTACATCAATCAGAAGTAAACTCCGAACCCTATCTTGAAGCCTAATTTACTAAATTCTGAAATATCACTAAAACTCAAGTCATAATATACAGACGGCTCAATAGTCACATTTCTGCCCAAGAAAAAAGCATATCCGACTTCCGGTGTCAAACAAACCAGATTCTTTTTAAATCCTACACAAGAAAGGTGCTTATACGCCATTCCCAATCCTCCATAAATACCGCAACTGGAAAAATAATAACGTCCTTGTGCACCAATACTGGTTTCATCCATTCCATGTTCTACATAATTGCCCTTAAAATTCAGCAATACAGCCACATTATCGGCTACAAACGCACCACCGGTCAAAGCGAAACCAAAATTTGTACCCTCATTCTTGCTATGAGATAGGTCAAGCCCTGTCAATGAAGCATTCACATACCATACCTCCTTCTCAAATTGAGCATGTGCACTCAGTGCAGTCATTACCAACAGCATCAAGCTGACTAAAATTTTCTTCATAATGTTGTCGTTTAATAGTTATTTTTTATTTTCCAAATCACGTTCACGTCTTTCCTCCGCCTTTTCTTTCTTACGAAGGACAATCCATAACAACGCTATTATCATATAGGATAAACCTACTGTGAGATACTTTTCCGTATCACTTATTTCCGTATTACGCGGAATAAAATAAACGGCCATCGCTGTAGTATAAACCAACAAAGCGACAGGCAACCAAATCGATTTTCTATATTTTTTCATAAACTATGCTGTTTTGTTTCCTATACCAACTTACAAACCCTATAGCGGCTACCAACGTGCAAAGACCACCGATTATATAAGATACATAATCAGAAAGTGCCAATCCTTCGGGAGCAATGCAAATATAAGTAGAACATACAGCCGTCATAAACAAGGCAGGAAACAAGGTAATATAATAATTCTTTTTCGCACGTACCAGAAAAACAGTGACCGCCCACAAAGTAAACACAGACAAAGCCTGATTACACCAGGCAAAATAACGCCATATCATATCAAATCCTGTCGCATCACGCTGACTGTACAACAATATACCGATAGTTACCGCAAAAATAGGAATACAAATCAATAAACGTTTCGCTATACTTTTTTGTTCCAAATGCATAAAATCGGCAACAATCAAACGAGCTGAACGTAAAGCGGTATCTCCACTGGTAATAGGAGCGGCAATTACCCCCAGTACAGCCAATAAACCTCCTATCGTACCCAACCATTCCTTGGTTATGCTGTCCACAATAATCGAAGCATTACTCTCCTCCATACCATTTTGATGAAAAAAACAAGTAGCGGCAGCAGCCCAAATCAATGCCACGATCCCTTCGGTCACCATCGCTCCATAAAAAATAGGACGGCCATACTTCTCATTCTTCATACAACGTGCCATCAACGGAGATTGTGTGGCATGAAAGCCACTGATTGCCCCACAAGCAATAGAAACAAACATGATAGGAAAAATTGGTAATCCGGCAGGGTGGGTATTATGCAGCCCGTCCGTAATTTCGGGCAATGCCGGATGATTCCATAACAACATCACCAAAATCCCCACCGCCATAAACAATAAAGCAATGGCAAACAACGGATATATTTTTCCTATAATCTTATCTACCGGCAACAATGTAGCCAACATATAATAGACAAATACGACTATAATCCAAAAAGTAACATCCATATACTCCGGAGTAAGTTTGGCAAGCAATCCGGCAGGTCCTGCCACAAAAACCGCTCCGACTAATATCATCAGCACAACCGTAAAACCGCGCATCAACTGCTTTGTGGGAAGGCCCAAGTAACGACCGATAATTTCCGGCAAACTCTCGCCATCATGCCGAATGGAAAGCATTCCGGACAAATAATCGTGTACCGCCCCGGCAAAAATGGTACCTAAAACAATCCACAAATAAGACGCCGTACCAAACTTCGCTCCCATTATAGCACCGAAAATAGGTCCTAAGCCGGCTATATTCAAAAATTGAATCATGAAAATCTTCCAAGTAGGAAGTGGAATAAAGTCAACACCATCCGCCATGGTCAGGGCAGGTGTCTTCCTTATCTTGTCAGGACCGAACACACGTTCCACATAACTTCCATACAAAAAGTATCCGCCTACAAGAACCAATAATGCAATAATAAAGGTTATCATATTCTATTTTTTGTTTTGTTGGGGCAAAAGTAACGAATTAATTGATTACTTCGTATCTTTGCCCTAAAATTAAAGTAAATGCGAACATTCTTTATAACTTTATTACTAGTCATAGTGAGTTTATCACCCGTTTTCTCACAACCTAAATATGAAATCCGTGCCACCTGGATCACTACGCTCGGAGGAATGGACTGGCCTCGTAACAAGGCAGTAAACGCATCAGGCATCCGGCGTCAGCAAAAAGAATTATGTGATATACTGGATCGCCTGAAAGCCGCCAATTTCAATACGGTATTGTTGCAAACCCGTCTGCGCGGAGATATGATTTATCCTTCCGCCATAGAAACTTTCGCCGAATCACTGACAGGTAGCACAGGAGGGAATCCCGGATATGACCCTTTGGCTTTCGCCATCGGAGAATGCCACAAACGCGGCATGGAACTACATGCATGGATTGTTACGATTCCTGCCGGAAACACCCGTCAAGTACAATTGCAAGGACGTAGCTCCGTAGTACGGAAAAACCGGACTATTTGCAAACTTTATAAAGGTAACTGGTACTTGGACCCGGGAAATCCGGGAACCAAAGAATATCTGTCATGCATCGTAAAAGAAATAACTTCCCGTTATGATATAGACGGCATTCATTTCGATTACATCCGCTACCCTGAGCAAGCCGACAACTTTCCCGACAAGGACACCTACCGGAAATACGGCAAAGGTAAGGAGTTGAAACAATGGCGGCGTGATAATATCACAGATATTGTGCATAGGCTCTATACCGACATCAAGACTATCAAACCCTGGGTGAAAGTCAGCAGTTCCCCTATTGGCAAATACCGAGATACCAACCGATATCCCTCCCGTGGATGGAACGCTTATCATGTAGTTTACCAAGATGCTCAGAAATGGCTAAAAGAAGGTATTCATGATGCGTTGTTCCCGATGATGTATTTTCAGGGAAATAATTTCTATCCTTTTGCATTGGATTGGAAAGAGAATTGCGGTAACCGCTGGATAGTACCAGGTTTGGGCATTTATTTCCTCTCTCCCGACGAACAAAATTGGCCGTTGGACGAAATAGTCCGCCAACTTCATTTCACCCGTCAGATAAAACTAAACGGACAAGCCTACTTCCGCAATCGTTTTCTATTGAACAACACCAAAGGCATTTGGGACGAACTCCAAGAGAATTTCTATACCACTCCGGCATTGATTCCCCCAATGACCTGGATGGACAGCATCCCCCCATCCACTCCGGCCATGCCTTCCCTGCAACTGTTGCCGGACGGCAAAATGCACATGAGCTGGCAGATTTCCACAGATAACAACGGAGGTCTTGTCACCTATCATCTTTATGCCTCGGATACCTATCCGGTAGATATCACAGATGCCGGAAACTTACTGGAAACCTATCTCACCCATACGGAATACGAATATACCCCTATTTCACCTTGGCGACAAAAACGTTATTTTGCCGTAACAGCTGCCGACCGTTTTGGAAACGAAAGTGCTCCCTTGGAACTGAATGCAATTTCAGAAACGGACATACCTTTACTAAATGACGGAGATATTCTCACCCTGCCTGAAATAAAAGAGGCAAAGACAGTGAAAATATTTACTGCTACCGGTGAAGAAATAAAATATTTTGTTTATGCACCCCAAATGTCCATAGCCTCATTACCCGGCGGATTCTATACAGTATATATCTTGAATAATGCAGGAGCACAAACCTTTGTCGGAACAATCGTAAAATAAACACATAGCAAAAAGTAAATTTGGGCAAAGCGTAGCGAAGTACATTCAAAGTGTTATTCTACGTGAAGAAAGGCAGTGCCAAACCCAACGGCAACCTGCCTCTGATGTGTTGTATCACGGTGGACGCGGAAGTTGTAACAAAATACTCAAAGATATAGGCATACAATGCGGTTTCAAGGTTTGTTTGACCTACCACGTGGCAAGACATTGTGCATTGTCTTTATCGCTCAAATTGAATGGGTTGCAAAGATTGGCTTCTTGATAGGTAACGATTTAGAAACGAGCGAAGTTCTGTATTCTGCCTTGTTAAACCCAAAGAACGCTGACTTCAAATGCAAAGGTAGTGGATTAGTTTGGATTATTATCATTCTTGTCCTTTAATCTTTTGATTTCTTTATCAAAATCACTTTCAAGCAAATCCATTTCGCGTTTGCGATAGATGGCGAATTCCTTTTCTGCCTTTTCAATCGCCTGTTTATGTGAAATACGTCCCTTATCAATCAAAACCTTTCGTTTATGGGCAATAATCTGATTATCCAATGCCTCTATCCAATCTTTCATGGTCATGGGATTCATTTCCAATGCCTGGAACTCGGCAAAGTCCAAGAAACCGGAAACAAGCAGATTCAAACGCTGGAGTTCTATTTCTGACAAATAGTTCTTGGCAATCTTCACATCATCCTTAGTCACATAGTTGCCTTTGAAGTTCATCATACCCACAAACGGCTTCTCATTATCCACACGATTGTAGATAACTTCCGCTGCCGTATTTTCGTGAACGGCATAATGGAGCTTGTTTTGCACGGTGGCAAAAAACATCTTTGTCATCTCGTCCCGTGGGTTATAGTCCGTGGCTGTGGCATATATGTCCGTAACCTGTTGATAGAAGTTACGTTCACTACTACGAATATCCCTGATGCGTTGCAGCAACTCACGGAAGTAACGATTACCCCCTTGCTTCAACCGCTCATCATCCATAGCAAATCCCTTTTGGATATATTCATGAAGCCGTTGAGTCGCCCAACGGCGAAAACGGGTTGCAACCTGAGATTGCACACGATAGCCCAAGGCGATAACCATGTCAAGATTGTAATGGTCAATGTTACGTCTCACCTGACGATTGCCTTCCCGACGAACTAACAAGAATTTCTTGTTAGTTGCTTCTGTGAATAATTCTCCGTCTTTATAGATGTTATCTACATGTTGGCTGATATTCTGTTGTGTAGTACAATATATTTCCGCCAACTGATTCTGTGTCAGCCACAAATCTTCATCGGAAAAGCGAACAGACACACGTATTATCTCATTATCGTCTTGATAAAGTATTATTTTGTTATTCTCACTCATGATTAGCGATTGTCTTTTTTCTTGGAATTTGAATGATAAAGGCTATCAGTGATGATACCTCTAAATATATCTTCATTAAGAAATTCTAAAGTACGATTTAGCTCAACAACATTATTGGTCGGTAACACTAACTCATTGTTCCCATTAATTTGTGCATTGATTCCATATTTCTTTAAAAGACTTGTTTTCGTTCGAAACGTCTTTCGCATAAAAGTAGCAATGTTGTTTGTGCTAGATAATAATTTTATGAGTCGACGAGTTTTTATGTTTGCGATATGTTTTATATTCTCTGCATTTACATCTATACCTTTTATTTCGCCAAATAATTCAATTTCTGTATTTGTGGCTTCTGTAACAAAATCTATTAGCGAAAATATTTGATTTGCAATTGTATAACTTTGAAAGTACAATTTCCCATTTTCATATATTGCATGAATTTTATCTTCTACGATAAAGGCAGAAGTATTCATTTTAGCAAAAATGTTTCCATGCTCATCTTGCAGTTGGCTTCTTGCCATGTCTGTAAGGCTGATATAGTCTTCTTCATTGTATTTGACAACGCTAATATCTGTATTTTGAACGGTAATTTTTGCCATTGTAATTGATGCATTGAGTTTCAATCACAAAGATAGCTATAATTTGTGAGGTTGCATTCTTTTTATATGGACTATCTACAAAGATAGGATGCAGTTTTTTTGATAGTAGGCATTATTCCCCGAATAATTTTATTAACTTTATAAATGCAAAGAGTTGTTTGACAGCATAGCACCGCAAATCGCTGATATTCGCACGGTTACTAAATCGTTACCTCTGTTTCTCAAATACTACGCTAAAAGTTTATTCTTCAATCGGTTGTATCAAACTGATGAAAATCTAAAATAAAATGCAAACTGCTTCTTTGGCATGACACATTATGTCGTTGCAGATGCCCGGCTCTCAAAAAGTTTGTCTGCCGGGCATATCCATCTTTGTCGTTAAGTTATAATCTGATAAAACTTTACGTACTGTTATTTTTTATTTCCGCACTGCAATGTTTTTGTTCCGCCACCGCATTATACTGATATACAACGATATGCAGTGACAGAATTTTCTGTATCCCCACAAAGTGTTTTTTTTCGTTTTTCCTTGCGGAAGCCAGCTCGTCAGATGCCGGTTGTCATATTGGATACGTAATCTTGGTATATTTACGGCAGTATCCGTGCAAGAAGAGTGCACCATCTGTACCATCACCCAGATGAACAGGCCCTATCATTCGGGTGAAGAGCCGTTGTCACCTGTGTGAAACTGCCGCTTCACACAGGTGAAGCAATAAAGCCATAAGGCTGTTTTCATGGTAACATACTGCCGGCAAGGTACATCTGTTGGAGTTTTGCCGCTATGGGTATGGTGGGCGCAATGTGGTACATTGACCGGCGATTACCAACCGTTTCGGGGCCTTTACAGATATTTTCACACCGGAACATACTGATAATGAAGACGATGAGATGACGGGGAAATTTTATATTTCACGTTAAATTAGGCCGTGTTTTCTTTTATAGTCTTTAAGATCTTTGATATTGATGGGGGGGTGGTTGTACTATGCGTCTTTCTTTATAACGCTATATTGACAAGGCATTGTAACATATAAATAGTGTATGATATTAATGCCTGTTCGATATACATATTAAATTTACTTGTCTAAAAAATAAGAGCATAACAATAAATCTAAAACAGGAACGGCAATAATATGGGAACAGAATAAATCCCTTCTCCTCTTTTATTTTCATAAAACTCAAGGCTATAAGCAAAATAATAACTATTTTTGCACATTCAATTGAATAAAATATATAACTCATGAGCAATCAACGATACATGCAGCGCGGTGTGTCAGCATCCAAGGAAGATGTGCACAACGCCATTAAGAACATTGACAAAGGTATTTTTCCGCAAGCTTTTTGTAAAATCATCCCCGATATTCTAGGCGGAGATCCTGAATATTGCAACATTATGCACGCTGACGGTGCAGGTACCAAATCATCACTGGCTTATTTGTATTGGAAAGAAACCGGCGATTTAAGCGTATGGAAAGGCATTGCACAAGATGCACTGATTATGAACATCGATGACTTGTTGTGTGTAGGTGCAGTAGATAATATTCTGGTTTCATCAACTATCGGCCGTAATAAGCTACTCGTTCCGGGTGAAGTCATTTCCGCTATCATCAACGGAACGGATGAACTGTTGGCCGAACTTCGCGAAATGGGTGTAGGCGTATACGCTACCGGAGGCGAGACTGCTGATGTAGGTGACTTGGTTCGTACCATCATCGTAGATTCTACCGTAACATGCCGCATGAAACGTACCGATGTCATTAACAATGCCAATATTCGCCCGGGTGACGTCATCATAGGTCTGGCATCTTACGGACAGGCTACTTATGAAAAAGAATACAACGGAGGCATGGGCAGCAACGGACTCACCAGTGCCCGCCACGACGTGTTCGCAAAATACCTGGCCGAGAAGTATCCCGAAAGCTATGACAAGGCAGTACCCGAAGAACTAGTGTACAGTGGCAATTTGAAGCTGACCGATGCTGTGGAAGGAAGTCCGCTGGATGCAGGAAAGCTGGTACTCTCACCTACCCGTACCTATGCTCCGGTAGTGAAGAAATTACTGGATGCGCTCCGACCTGAAATTCACGGAATGGTTCACTGCTCAGGCGGTGCTCAAACCAAAGTCCTGCACTTTGTAGGAAACAATTGCCGTGTAGTAAAGGACAACCTGTTCCCCGTTCCCCCTCTGTTCAAAACCATCAAGGAACAAAGCGGCACCGATTGGGAAGAAATGTACAAAGTATTTAATATGGGCCACCGCCTGGAAGTTTACCTCTCACCCGAACATGCCGAAGAGGTGATCGCCATCAGCAAGTCATTCAATATTGACGCGAAGATCGTGGGACGTATAGAAGAAAGTGACAAGAAGGAGCTAATTATCAAAAGTGAGTTTGGAGAATTCAAATACTGACAAGCAATATTATAATAACACTTCCAAGCCTGCTACATTGAAAAAAAGATTTTTTTATGGCATAGGAGCAATAATATGCTCATTAGTTACGATTGATACAATACGCGAGTTGTATTTCATCTCTACCGCATGGGGTCATGAAACAACTTGGCATGACATACTATATACAGTAAGAAAAGTACTTGCCATACTTGGGTGGATATTACTCACTTGGTATGTCGCAAATAAATGTTTAGAAAAGAATGGCAGAAAACAATAATACATTACTTGAGAAATTAGACGGGTTAGTGGCTCGCTTTGAGGAAGTTTCCACCCTCATTACAGACCCTAATGTCATAGCTGACCAAAAACGTTATGTCAAGCTCACCAAGGAATACAAGGACTTGAATGACATCATGAAAGCCCGTAGAGAATATATACAATGCCTGAATGGACTGGAAGAGGCCAAACAAATCATGACTAACGAATCCGACCCGGAGATGAAAGAGATGGCACGCGAAGAGGCAAATCTCTGCGAAGTCCGCATCCCAGAACTGGAAGAGGAAATCAAACTGTTACTCGTTCCTGCGGATCCGCAAGATGACCGAAATGCCATTCTGGAGATACGCGGTGGTACGGGAGGTGATGAAGCCGCCATTTTTGCAGGCGACTTGTTCCGTATGTACTCCAAATACTGCGAGACAAAAGGTTGGAGACTGGAAGTATCCAGCGCCAATGAAGGAGCAGCAGGAGGTTTTAAGGAAATTATCTGCTCCGTAACCGGAGATAAAGTATATGGCACTCTGAAATATGAATCGGGCGTACATCGTGTGCAACGTGTACCAGCCACCGAAACCCAAGGACGTGTACATACTTCAGCCGCATCAGTCGCCGTTTTACCCGAAGCCGAGCCTTTTGATGTGGAAATTAACGAAGGGGAAATCAAATGGGACACTTTCCGAAGCGGTGGTGCCGGCGGACAGAACGTAAATAAGGTGGAATCCGGAGTACGCCTGCGCTACAACTGGAAGAACCCCAACACCGGAATAGTAGAGGAAATCCTGATAGAATGTACCGAAACCCGTGACCAGCCGAAGAATAAAGAACGAGCCCTTTCTCGCCTGCGTACCTTTATATATGATAAAGAACACCAAAAGTACATTGACGACATTGCCAGCAAACGAAAAACAATGGTATCTACCGGAGACCGATCGGCAAAAATACGTACCTACAATTATCCGCAAGGACGTATCACCGACCACCGCATCAACTATACCATTTACAATTTGGCCGCCTTTATGGATGGCGACATTCAAGACTGCATTGACCATTTGACTGTAGCCGAGAATGCCGAACGTTTGAAAGAGAGCGAATTATAATTTAAATATCGTAAACCATAAACTGTAAACATAGCAATGAACAAGCAACAATTATTTGAAAATATCCAAAAGAAAAAATCATTCCTCTGTGTAGGACTGGACACCGACATAAAGAAGATCCCCGAACATCTGTTAAAAGAAGAAGATCCTATCTTCGCTTTCAACAAAGCCATCATTGACGCTACCGCCCCTTATTGCATCGCCTATAAACCCAATCTGGCCTTTTATGAAAGCATGGGCGTAAAAGGATGGATCGCTTTCGAAAAGACTGTATCCTACATCAAGGAAAACTATCCCGACCAATTCATCATTGCCGATGCAAAACGTGGCGATATCGGAAACACTTCGGCCATGTATGCCCGCACATTCTTTGAAGAGCTGGACATTGACTCAGTCACCGTAGCTCCTTACATGGGTGAAGACAGCGTGACTCCCTTCCTGAGTTACGAAGGCAAATGGGTAATCCTGCTAGCGCTTACCAGCAACAAGGGTTCCCACGACTTCCAGCTGACCGAGGACACCAACGGCGAACGCCTTTTCGAAAAAGTATTGCGCAAATCACAAGAATGGGCCAACGATGAAAACATGATGTACGTAGTAGGTGCCACACAAGGACGCGCTTTCGAAGACATCCGTAAAATTGTTCCCAACCACTTCCTGCTTGTACCTGGAATCGGCGCACAAGGAGGTTCTCTAGAGGAAGTCTGCAAATATGGCATGAATAGTACCTGTGGACTTATTGTTAATTCAAGCCGTGCCATTATCTATGCGGATAAAACTGAGAATTTTGCGACTGTAGCAGGACAAGAAGCTCAGAAAGTCCAGGCACAGATGGAGAAAATAATGTGCCAATAAAACAATGTGCTAATATGCAAATTACCAGGTAGATACATAGCGTAATACATTGGTTTAAGCATATCAGCACACTGAATAATTATTCCCCATGAGTGACCGAAAAATTATAAATGACCCCGTCTTCGGGTTTATCAACATCCCGAAGGGGTTACTATATGACATTGTATGTCACCCATTGCTGCAACGTCTTACCCGCATCAAGCAACTGGGCCTGTCCTCTGCCGTATATCCGGGAGCACAACATACCCGTTTCCAACACTCATTAGGCGCTTTCCACTTAATGAGCGAAACGATCAAGCACCTTACCGCCAAAGGTAACTTCATCTTTGACAGCGAAGCGGAAGCCGTACAAGCTGCCATCCTGTTACACGACATCGGACACGGTCCCTTCTCCCATGTGCTGGAAAACACATTGGCAGGAGGCGTTTCACATGAAGAAATCTCCTTGATGCTGATGGAACGAATGAACAAGGACATGAAAGGTCAACTCAATCTTGCCATACAGATATTCAAAGATGAATATCCCAAGAAATTCCTGCACCAACTGGTCAGCGGTCAATTGGATATGGATCGTTTGGACTATCTGCGGCGTGACAGTTTCTATACCGGTGTATCCGAAGGCAATATCGGGTCCGCCCGCATCATCAAAATGCTTGATGTAAAAGACGATCACCTGGTAGTAGAATCCAAAGGCATTTACTCCATCGAAAACTTCCTGATGTCCCGCCGCCTGATGTACTGGCAGGTATATCTGCACAAGACCTCCGTTGCCAGTGAAAAAATGCTGGTCAACACTCTGACACGAGCAAAGGAATTAGCCTTACGTGGCGTAGAGCTGTTCGCCTCACCCGCTTTAAGATTCTTTTTATACCATCCTATTGATAAAAAAGAATTTTATAACAGCCCGGATTGTATTGAAAATTTTATTCAATTAGATGATAATGACATATGGACTGCACTGAAAGTTTGGAGCAATCACAGCGATGTGGTATTGTCCACTCTGAGTCGTGGAATGATTAACAGGAAACTATTCAAAGTAGAGGTAACCTCCTCTTCCATCACAAAAGCACGAAAAGAAGAAATTCTTTCAAGAATAAGTAAGAAACTGAATATCAACAAGAAAGAAGCAAAATACTTCCTATCCATATCCAGTATAGAAAACAATATGTATAAAAAGGAGGATGACAGTATTGAAATCATCTATAAAGATGGAAGCACCCGCGATATAGCCAAGGCTTCGGATATGCTCAACATCTCTCTTCTCTCCCGAAAAGTCAAAAAATATTATATATGTTACCTGCGTTCCGAAAACGACGGACATTAAATAATTAGCGAATTGTACGGATATATAAAAAAAAAATGCGTAATTTGCATAATTAATGATGTGTTTACACTAACATGTAACACGCAAGTAACAAAACTGAAACATTTAGAACATAAAGAATTAGACAGTATTATGGAGTTCTCAGCTAAACAAATTGCGGAATACATCCAGGGAATTATTGTTGGCGATGAAAACGCAACTGTGCATACTTTTGCTAAAATAGAGGAAGGCGTGCCGGGAGCGATTTCTTTTCTTTCAAATCCTAAGTATACTCATTACATTTACGATACTCAGTCTACCATTGTGTTGGTAAACAAAGATTTCGTTCCCGAGCAAGAAGTAAAAGCTACCTTAATCAAGGTAGACAACGCCTACGAAAGTCTGGCTAAACTACTGACCCTCTATGAAATGAGCAAACCTAAAAAGACCGGTATAGATCCGCTGGCATACGTTGCCCCCACTGCGAAGTTGGGGAAGGATGTATATATCGCTCCGTTTGCCTGCGTAGGCGATGGTGCTGAGATTGGTGACAACACTTCCCTCCACCCGCACGCTACTGTAGGAAGCCATGCCAAAGTAGGTAATAATTGTACACTTTATCCACATGCCACCATCTATCACGACTGCTTGGTAGGAAACCACTGTACCCTGCATGCAGGCTGCGTAATCGGTGCTGATGGATTCGGATTCGCACCTTCTCCCGAAGGGTACGAAAAAATTCCACAAATAGGTATTGCCATCATAGAAGATAATGTGGAGATTGGTGCTAATACCTGCGTAGATCGTGCCACCATGGGCGCCACCATTGTACATAAAGGAGTGAAACTGGATAACCTGATCCAGATAGCACACAATGTGGAAGTAGGAAGCCACACTGTCATGGCATCACAGGTGGGTATTGCCGGTTCCACCAAAGTAGGTGAATGGTGCATGTTTGGCGGACAGGTAGGACTAGCCGGACATATTAAGATAGGTGACAAGGTAGGTATCGGCGCACAAGCAGGCGTTCCCGGTAACGTGAAATCCAACGAGCAAATTCTAGGCACTCCGGCCATCGATGCCAAGAATTTCATGAAATCATCGGCCGTATACAAAAAACTGCCCGAAATTTACACCACACTGAACGCCATGCAGAAAGAAATAGAAGAATTAAAAAAACAACTAAATAAATAAACCCCATGTTGAAACAGAAGACATTAAAAGGCAGTTTTTCTTTAAATGGAAAAGGCCTTCACACCGGAGTAAACTTGACGGTGACATTCAATCCTGCACCGGACAACCACGGGTATAAAATCCAACGAATTGATCTTGAAGGACAACCAATAATTGATGCCGTAGCAGAAAACGTAGGTGATACTACCCGCGGCACTGTGCTGATGAAAAACGGAATAAAAGTAAGTACAGTAGAACATGCTTTGGCAGCTCTTTATGCAGCTGGTATAGACAACTGCCTGATTCAGGTAAGCGGTCCCGAATTCCCTATCCTGGACGGCAGTGCCAAAGCGTATGTAGAAAATATACAGCGTGTAGGAATCGAAGAACAGAATGCTGTCAAGGATTACTATATCATAAAATCAAAAATCGAATTCAGGGACGAGGAAACCGGATCTTCCATCATTGTTCTTCCGGACGAAAATTTCAGTGTGAATGCACTGATCTCTTATCAGTCTAAAATACTGTCCAATCAGTTCGCCACACTGGAAGACATGGCTAAATTCCCCACCGAGGTAGCTTCCGCGCGTACCTTTGTATTCGTCCGCGAAATAGAACCATTGCTGGGTGCCGGACTGATCAAGGGAGGCGATCTGGACAACGCCATCGTAATCTACGAAAAAGAGATGAGCCAGGAAAACTACGACAAGCTGGCAGACGTCATGGGGGTTCCCCACATGGACGCCACCAAACTGGGCTACATCAACCATGTTCCCTTGGTATGGGACAACGAACCGGCCCGCCACAAACTGTTGGATATCATCGGCGACCTGGCACTGATAGGCAAACCCATCAAGGGACGCATCATCGCCACCCGTCCGGGGCACACCATCAACAACAAGTTTGCCCGCCAGATACGCAAAGAAATCAAACTTCACGAAATACAGGCTCCGTCCTATAACTGCAACGAAGCTCCCATCATGGATGTCAACCGCATCCGCGAACTGCTTCCGCACCGTTATCCTTTCCAGCTAGTGGACAAAGTCGTTGCCATTGGCGCCAACCACATTGTCGGTGTGAAAAACGTAACCGCCAACGAACCCTTCTTCCAGGGACACTTCCCACAGGAACCTGTCATGCCGGGTGTGCTTCAAGTAGAAGCCATGGCACAATGCGGTGGTCTGCTTGTTCTTAATTCAGTGGACGAACCCGAAAGATACTCCACCTACTTCATGAAAATAGACGGTGTGAAATTCCGCCAGAAAGTAGTGCCGGGAGACACTTTATTGTTCCGTGTTGAATTGTTGGCTCCTATCCGCCGGGGCATCTCCACAATGAAAGGATATGTGTTTGTAGGCGAGAAAGTAGTCTGCGAAGCCGAGTTTATGGCACAAATAGTAAAAAATAAATAACCACTAAAAAAACAACATGATTAGTCCATTAGCATATATACATCCCGAAGCAAAAATTGGTGAGAATGTAGAAATCGGTCCTTTTGTGTTTATCGACAAGAATGTAGTTATCGGTGATAACAACACAATCATGCCTAACGCCAATATACTGTATGGCTCACGCATAGGGAACGGCAACACCATTTTTCCGGGAGCTGTTATAGGCGCTATTCCCCAGGATTTGAAATTCCGCGGTGAAGAAACGACTGCCGAAATAGGTGATAACAACACCATTCGCGAGAATGTAACCATCAATCGTGGTACAGCGGCTAAAGGCAAAACCATAGTGGGCAGTAACAACCTGTTGATGGAAGGGGTACACGTAGCACATGATGCCATCATAGGCAGCGGTTGCATCATAGGCAATGCCACCAAGATGGCAGGTGAAATTATCATTGATGATAACGCCATTATCAGCGGCGCCGTATTGATGCACCAATTCTGCCGGGTAGGCGGTTATGTAATGGTACAGGGCGGTTCACGTTTCAGCAAGGACATTCCTCCTTATATTATAGCAGGGCGCGAACCCATTGCCTACGCAGGAATCAATATCGTAGGACTCCGCCGCCGCGGATTCTCTAATGAACTAATAGAGAATATACACAACACCTATCGCATTATTTATCAAAATGGCATGAACGTTACCGATGCCTTGGAACAAGTACGCAAAGAAATACCTATGAGCAAAGAAATAGAATATATTATTTCTTTCATAGAAAATTCTCAAAGAGGTATCATCAGATAACAAAGTTTTTTATAACTTTACTGCACGAAAAAAAAGTTATATAGTATATACAGTATAAATATATGATTTACAGATTTACACTAATCTCTGATGAAGTCGATGATTTTATAAGAGAAATAAAGATAGACTCGGAAGCAACTTTCTTTGATTTGCACGAAGCAATATTGAAAGCGGCAGGATATAAAGATGACCAGATGACCTCTTTCTTCATTTGTGATGACGACTGGGAGAAAGACCAGGAAATCACACTGGAAGATATGGGAAGCAGTTCGGAAGAAGACAGCTACATCATGAGAGAAACCCGCTTGAGTGATTTGGTGGAAGACGAAAAGCAAAAATTGCTGTATGTATTCGACCCGTTGGCAGAACGAGTGTTTTTCATTGAACTGTCGGAAATCATCACCGGCAAAGACCTTGACAAAGCAGTGTGTTCGCGCAAAGCCGGAGAAGCCCCGAAACAAACCGTCGACTTTGACGAAATGATGGCAAAAAGCAATAGCGGAAATCTGGATATAGACGAGAATTTCTACGGCGACCAGGACTTCGATATGGAAGACTTTGATCCCGAAGGATTTGATATGGGCGGTGCCTCCTCACCGGACCCTTATGAGCAAGAAAACTATTAATCTTAACGGGGGCGGACGTTACACGTCCGCCCCTCTCTTTTTATAAACACCATGCCTGACACCCTTATCGTCCTTATCGGCCCTACCGGTGTAGGAAAGACCGAACTAAGCCTTTCCATTGCCGAACACTTCCGGACTTCCATTGTTTCGGCAGACTCACGCCAATTGTATGCAGACCTGAAGATAGGAACTGCCGCCCCTACCCCCGAGCAATTGGCGCGTGTTCCTCATTATTTTGTCGGAACATTACAGCTAACAGATTATTACAGCGCCGCACAATACGAAGCAGACGTACTGGCACAACTGGAAATCCTATACCAAAACCATGACACTGTAATACTGACCGGAGGTTCCATGATGTATATAGATGCCATTTGCAAAGGCATAGATGATATCCCCACTGTAGACAATGAAACACGCCAGCTGATGCTACGACGTTACGAACAGGAAGGGCTGGACACTCTGTGCGCCGAACTAAGGCTGCTGGACCCCGAGTATTACAAAATAGTGGATTTGAAAAATCCCAAACGAGTAATACATGCATTGGAAATATGCTACATGACCGGAAAAACTTATACTTCTTTCCGTACCCGTACTCACAAGGAACGCCCTTTCCGCATCATCAAAATAGGATTAACCCGCGACCGCGAAGAATTGTATGACCGCATCAACCGCCGCGTGGACATCATGATGCAGGACGGCTTGCTGGAAGAAGCCCGGCAGGTATATCCTTTCCGGCATCTGAACTCGCTCAATACCGTAGGATACAAAGAAATGTTCAAGTATCTGGACGGAGAATGGACATTGGAATTCGCTATCGGGAAAATCAAGCAAAATTCCCGCATTTACTCTCGTAAACAGATGACCTGGTTCAAACGGGACAAAGACATCGTGTGGTTCCATCCCGACCAACAAACAGAAATTATGCAATATATTCATTCAGTTAACCACTAATTACAATCATGAAAAAATTACTAACCTTCATCATGGCTTGTGTCATAAGCCTGGGTGCAACAGCCCAAATCTCGGAAAAAGCATTTGAGAAATGGCATCAGAACAAGTATTCCATGTTCATCCACTTCGGTCTTTATTCCGAACTGGGAGGCGTATGGGAAGGCAACCCCGTCACCCGAGGATACAGTGAACAAATCCAATCGTTTGCGGGAATCTTCAGTGACTGGTATGGAGATACCGCCCTGCGTTTCAATCCCACCCTGTTTGATGCAGACGCTATCGTGTCACTGGCCAAAGAAGCCGGTATGCGCTCCATCATCATTACCACCAAGCATCACGACGGTTTCTGTATGTTCCGTACAGCCACCACCGACTATAATTCATACGATGCCACCCCCGGCAAGCGCGACTTCATAAAAGAGATGGCGGAAGCTTGCAAACGTGGCGGAATCAACTTCGGCATCTATTTCTCACTGATAGACTGGCATTTTCCACAAGCCTATCCTATCTCCAGCCATAACTGTGATTTCATCACCCCACAGCATCATGAATTCACCAAAGCCCAAGTTACCGAACTGTTGACCAACTACGGTCCCATCTCCGAACTATGGTTTGACATGGGTTCCAACACTCCTGAACAAAGCAAGGAACTGTATCAACTGGTGCACAGATTGCAACCAGACTGTATGGTAAGCGGCCGGTTGGGCAACGATCAGTATGACTTCAGTGTCATGGCAGACAACACATACCCCGAAGGCTCCTTGCAGACCGCATGGCAAACAGCAGCTTCCATGTTCGATGAAACCTGGAGCTACCGTTCCTGGCAGAAAAGGGGGGACGTTCACACCAAAGCGATGGAAAAACTACGCAGCCTGATCAATGTAGTTTCCCATGGCGGAAACTTCCTGCTGAACATCGGTCCCAAAGGTGACGGTTCCGTAGTACCCTTTGAAAGAGAGGTGCTGAAAGAAATCGGTATCTGGTTGAAGAAAAACGGTGAAGCCATTTATGGCACAGAAGCCTCTCCTTTCCGTGAGCAATTCGAATGGGGAACCATTACCCGCAAAGGCAATAACCTCTACCTCATCTTATCAGGCAACCGCCCTGCCGATGGTAAAATCACTTTGAACGTACCGGGATGCAAACTGCAAAAAGCAGACATTAAAGCTATTCAGAAAGGACAGGAGATGATCTTCACACTGCCCGCCGACGCATACGGAAAAGACATCCAAGTGATTTGCGCCACGTTCGACCAACCGGTGAAACCGCAACCTATGGCTGCACAGCGCACTCCCAATTATAGTTATTCCTGTTTCGATTATTACAGCAACTACCGCAGTACGGTGAGCTATCAATGGAGCATCAACAAATCCAACCTCAACGCATTGGAATTTACCTATACTCCGCAGGAGAACGGTAAGGAATTACTGGTTGAAGTAGATGGAACACCTTACACAGTAACCCTTGACGCAGGCAAGGCACAGGCATTAAACCTGCCTTCCAAGACCGTATGGGGTCAGCGTTACTTCTGCGGACCGGGCAGCGGATTGTTCGATGCTCCTGCCACCATCCATACTGATCCGGACAAAGCACCGGTAAGAAAAGGACAATGGAAAGAAGTGAATGAGGAAAAAGCCATGTTCCCCAGCAATATTCTGGAAAGTTACTTCCTGATGCAGCAGGTAGAATCGCCCAAAGCACAAGATATTCTAGTAGATGTAGGTGCCGGAAACGGTATCGAAATCTATCTGAACGGCAAGTCGGTAATGAAACACCTCAACCCTTACCGCTGCAAGTTCCGCGAGGAAAAGGTGCTGCTACCGCTTCAAAAAGGCAGTAACCAAATTGTGGTAAGAATATACAACCGCTTTGAAAAAGAAACAGGCTATCTGCTGCGCCCATCAGCGGAACAGGTTATCTACAAGCAGAAATTCACTTTGCCGCAAGTGGCAAAAGGAAAAGTTCATACTGTTGTTGTAAAACAAAATAATCTGCCATCCATCCATAAGGACACAGAATTATCCAATCTGAAGGTAGAGGCAAAATAAAACTTTTCAATAAATAAAAAATGAAATACCTCTCCCCGGATGTTTCTGTCATGAAATATCCGGGGAAAGTTTTATATAAAGAAAACATCATTCTAGAATTTACCAATAGTACTGACAGGCCTCATGCATGAAGATCATAATATTCATAAAGTACCCTTCATACAGTCTGTTCCGATATTATGCTTTCCTCCTGTCTGCCTGATAATTCAGAATTACCCCCAGTACTATCAGTACAGAAAGTACAATCCATGCAACATTCAAAAAGATTCCTTTCCATTCCTGCCGGGTAATGAACTGTGAATACAAAGGTCGTATAATCGGAGCTTGAGGATGGTGGAGTTTACAGCGGGACCGATCAATGGCTTTCTGATAATCATCTAAATCAAAAATACAACGCTCATAACATACAACGGCTTGTCCTTTCTCATGCCTCACCGGAATAACCCATGCCTTAACTTCCCGCTCCTCATACTTATGACGGGGCAATGAATCGGTAAATACAGGAGCTACAGAGAAATGATATTGCTTCTGTTCCTTACGATAGCGGTGTCTGCCCATACTTCGTGTCACCTCACGAGTGACAGTCACACTGCTCCTTCGGGCATAATCCACCTCCAGAGTATCGAAAGTAAAATACAGAGCATTATTCTCCAAATTATATAAATCGGTAACAGCATGATAACGCACCACTTCATCTGCCGAATGAAAAAGCCAGTTCTGTAAAGGAATATTAAAGGCCATACTTGCAGCTGCCATCAATATAAGAAAAGGAATTTTCCATCTTGAAGCAACGATAAAAGCCCCTCCGGCGAGAGTGAGTAACGGAGGTAAAGCATACGTCGTAATTTGTAACCAGCCCCCCGGATTAAAACCAAGAGCAACAGTGAACAAAATTCCTGCTAAAGAAGGAATGAAAAGTAATAACAATAGCTTAACGACCCAGTTTTTCATTATTCAATATTAGTTTTGTCTTGCCAAAGATAGTAATATAAATCCAAAAAAAGAATCTGTAAATGCTTACAGCACCTTACAGATCCTTTTCCACTTTATTCTTGCAAGACAAACACGGTCTTTATTTCTCTAATGCTTTCATTAATTCTCTTTTTACGGTATCCACTCCCGGGAAACCGGTATATTTTTGAATAACACCCCCTTCTTTATCGACAATAATATAAGTCGGAACCCCCTGTATGCTGAACTGCCTGCTCAGGTAATTCCACTGAGCTGCCGTTACCCGGTAATGCTCTCCATGAATATCCGGAATCATGTTATCCCACGTTTCTTTGGGCGAGTTCTCTCCGGCAATAAAAACATATACAATATCTTTACCTTCAAGATCTTTCTTCATCGGTTTCATCTGTTTCATAGCCATTTTGCAAGGACCGCACCAAGTCGCCCAAAAATCGACCAAAACCACCTTACCCTTAAATTTAGAAATGATGGAATAAAATAAATCTTCATCTTTTACTTCTCCGGATTCATTAACGGTATAACCCTTCTTTTTCTTATTAGCTTCAATCGTTTCCAAAAGACGGTTGTTCATCTTTGTCAGTCTGCCGAGATAATAAGGGTCACTCATCTTCCGTATCTCCTCAAAATCATGTACAGTCAATGGAGTGAAGTCACTGATTTTCTGAGCATATTTCATCATTTTCTGCAAGTCGAAAAAAAGTCCTTGGTCTGTGCCCAAATATCCGGCTATAATCTTTTTCAAAATATAGTCTTGCTGCATAGAACTGAATTCTTTAAACAATTCATCGTATTTTATTCGCAATTCGCCCATTTTTTCCTGATAGACAGATGTTTTTCCGGTATCTGTATCAGCCTTGAACTCACGTATTATCTTAGCATCTTCAGCAGAAACTTTATCGGAAGAGAGAATAAACGCAAATATATCACTCAACTCATCATCCATCTTCACCCTCAGATAGCCCATTCCCCTTACCAAATCAGCATAACCATTGGCATAAAGCATGACAGGCGAGTTCAGTATATTCAACTGCCGGATATAGTCATAGAAATCATCACTCAATTCCGGTTGTTTAAACTTTTGATAAGCTTCACGAGCCGGTAATCCACTGCACTGCACATAAGCATAGGCTAAATTAGAACTTACACGGGTCAATGTCAAAGTACAAAGCAAATCATTCTGAGCCAATAAAAGCTCCCGGTATGCCTGACTTCTTTTCTTATCGGAACAGATAGCGGATTTGGTTTCTTCATATTTTTTCAACCAATAAGCTTTATACTGACCGGCAGTCATATTATATAAATCATTCATATTCCAATGAACCATTCCCCATACATCCATCAAATGTTCATCATCGGTTATCATTTCATCATTCAAAGCCGCCATGGTACCTGAAAAATAGACTTTCTTTCCACCAGCACGCTTGCCTTTCAACAATTTGCTTTCAGAACGACTCAACTCACGCAAGTTGACAGCCATATCCAATTCACCACCGGGAACCAAAAAGACGTCAAAATAAATATCACGTCCCACAGAAAAACTGACCGTAGTCGGAGCACAAAGTTCAATCTCTGTCCGAAATGTTCCGTCTTCATTCACCTTTATTTCAGTATCCTCAAATTTTGCCGTCAACAAATCACAAATCCTACAAGAAAACGGAAGTGCATAGTGCTTCTCATAGTCTAACAAACGAC
Source organism: Phocaeicola sp. RTP21359st1_B8_RTP21360_211022 (assembly GCF_040911965.1). NCBI lineage: Bacteria > Pseudomonadati > Bacteroidota > Bacteroidia > Bacteroidales > Bacteroidaceae > Phocaeicola > Phocaeicola sp. RTP21359st1_B8_RTP21360_211022. The sequence continues at coordinate 127,002 of NZ_JBDFXP010000002.1, read as the reverse complement.
CGGTTATCACTGATTTGCCATCTTTCAATTCAGCCTTAGGCAACGGTTCAGCGTAATTCAATTTCTGTTTCTTCACATCATCCGATAAATCCAATTCCGGTAATTTACCATCCAAATGGATTCCCCATACCTTGAAACAGTCCTCACAATCGCTCTCAATGAAATCAATCACTTTCACTGTAGGGGGCAATAACGGAAAAATAAGACTAAAAGAAGCTTCACCGCTATCGGGCATCCAAAATTTTTCGCCCAAGGTAATTCCATTACCGGAACGAATCGGATACTTCTCTCCATTATCAGCCAACAAATAACTTTCATTACTTATCTGAATCCAATTATGAGGACGGAAAAAGGCTTTTACATCCAATACGGTTGCCGTATCCGAAACCACCACTCTGTCTATCTCGATAGTAGAAGAGCTACGAGCGATGAAAGGCGGCTGTTTAACCACCCTGTCTTTTGCCTGCAAAAGGCAGCAACTCACCATAGCAAGCAGTAAAATACCAAAGTTTTTCATTGTATCTTTTTTTTAAACATACTTACTTATTTCCCAAGTTCCTATCCAAAAGATTCTTTACTTCTTCGTATGCCTTTGTATATCCACGGGCCAAAGTAATACCATCCGGAGAGATTAACATAAGAATGGGAACTCCTGAAAAATAAAGGTCTTTCACTATAAAGCCATTGCCCTCATCCTCTGTGTAAACTGTAGTCCACGGATGGCTTAGCAATCCCTGTACCCGTTCATCTTTCTTAAACTCTTCAGAACTTCCCTGCAACGATTTCAACAAATCATCACGGGTAAATCCCAATACCTCCAAACCTTTTTCATGATATTTTTGATAGAGATCCGTTATTTTAGGATTTACCCAAAAAGTACTAGGACATAATCCCCAATGATAAATCAACACATATTTGCCTTTATAATCAGACAAAGACACCTTCCGGCCGTCTTTATCTGTCACTGTAAACTCCGCTGGCGCAAAGCCTACTTCAATATTCTTCAATACAAGCAATTGCTTGTCAAGTATTTGTCCAAAATATGAATTTTGAACCTCTGGAGTAAATTGTGCCAAACGCTCTTTCACATCCTTATAAGTAGCATCAAAAACAAAAGCGGATGCATACATAAAAGCGGCATATTCCATATCGTTCACTTTCAATGCCAGACTATCACGAACAGTCTTCAGCATTAGCGGACGATGATATTCATTATACATTTGCCCGTATTTTGCCACACTATCATTTTGCTTTGTATCCTGATATTTCAGTATCTGACTGAAGATATCAATCATTTCAGTATTGGAAGACGCAGTCAGGCTATCATACCTAGCCACCAACGAATTGTCATAAAAACCACCCGAATGACGAACCGCACCCAAGTAATCCAAAGACCCTTCCAGTTTTATATCATCACCTACGCGAGCTATAATCTCAGCTCCGCGAATACAACTCCGTAACGGTTCACCCACTTTAGGCTGATGCGTCAATAAATAAAAAGTAGTATGTTCCATAGGAATAAAAGCCGAGAAAATCCCCTCCTTTTCCACCAATATGGTATCTGTCCCGTCTTCTTTCCAATCGGGTAATAAAAAAGTTTTAAGAAAAAGAGTATCTCCAACCTGAAGCCCTTCCAAATGACCGGATAGTTTAAAGCCATCGGTCTGCATAGTTTGCCGGCATGACACTAGAGCCACTGCAAAGAGTGCCAAAGCTAAAATTTTCTTCATATATTCTTACTTTTATATAAATGACTTCCGTTATTTTGCATGACGAAGTGCCAACGTATCTTTTTTCTCTACAGGAAATGACTTTGTCGGAATATCACCTCTAAAGAAACCTTCCTCCTTTATTTTTTTGATACGTTTCCATGCCTGCTGGTAAAGTGTTATGCGGTCTTCCACCGGGTTCCCGTCTTCGTCCAAGGCATAACGCTGATCTTCGGAAACTGTAGCCATGTATTTCCTATAATAGCGAATGGCATTCTTCTCATCTTCTTTCCAATCATAGAGACAGGCTATTTTATAAAGAATGGAGTTTTTCTTTGTATAAATATATAACTTCTCCAAGGCTTCCACCTCTTTCTTTGTATCCCCCGCATAATCGTAACATTCTACCAACCCGTCATAAAGACGTACCATCATACTATCAGAAGGAACTGCTATGCGGAAGGCTTCTTCCATATATTCCACACCCTCCTTTTTCCAGGAAGTGCGTGCCGAAGCTTTTGCCAGATAATAGAGCACATTCACATCCATCGGATTTTTTTGATAAGCTTCTTTCAGATTATCGTATGCACCGTAAAACCAGTTATCCCCATAATGGGATACACCTAAATAGTAAAGAGTGAGAAAACTACGATCACCCAGTTCTTTTAATGACTCATAGCGTTTTACCGCCGTTCCGTACTCTTTCAGCATACAATAAGCCTTCGCATTCTGGCGGTTCACATCTATATTGGTGGTATCGGACAAACGATAAACTTCCGTCACATCAACAGCATCTTTAAACTGCTGATTGTTATTAAAAATACCGGCAATGCGTGCCACTGTCTGGGCATCCAACGAATCACGCCGATAGGCTATGTTATAACTGAGGAAGGCACTGGCGGCATCCTGCAATCCCTCGTATGCCTGTCCCAGATATTTGTATCCGGTGGCCGACAAGGAATCGCGTTCCAACCAGCCATGACAAGCCGTACGCGCTTCTTCATAATCTTCGGAAGCTAATAAAGAGCGTATGAACTGCAACCGGAAAAATTTATTTTCCGGTTGCAAATTCATTGCCTTCTGATAACAGTTGGCCGCCCGACGGGAGTTACCCGTCAATTTGTAACACTCGGCAAGGTCGATCAAAACTTTTGTGTTTGTGCTGTCTTTCAAGATAAGAGAGTTCAATACCCCTATGGCTTCCGGATAACGGTTCATCGCTTTCAGCGCCTGAGCTTTGGTAATCAGCAACAAAGAATCCTGACAATCGGGTTCAATCAGCGTAACTACTGTTTCATAATCATAATTATCCATTGCCTGACGAATCCCATCATTCACCTGGGCAAACAACGAAACGGGGAGCATACATAGCAGCAGTGTTACAAATTTTTTCATATCTTTATTCTTATTGTTTCTTTGTGGTAATCAATATCACGCCATTCTTGGCTTTGGCTCCATAAATGGCAGTACCTGCCGCATCCTTCAACACCGAAATAGATTCAATGTCCGAAACATTTATTTTTTCCATTTGACTATAAGGCTTTTCTATCCCATCAACTATAAGCAATGGTTTCTCCTTCCAATCTTTCAACGAAAAAGTTTCCTTACCTATCCGCAATGGATTTTCTTGAAAAACAGTGTCTGTCTTCAACTCCAAATGACGTGCTTCATTTGATTTGATATCTTTACCGTCTAGTCTGAAAGTGACGGGAACCGTATATTTCACACGCACAGGCTGACCTTTCTGCATACCCGGTTTCCATTTCGGCATAATGGAAATGACTCGGATGGCCTCACCGTCCAAATCCGGATCAATGCTCCTGACAACTTTGGGATTGGCTATATTACCATCTTTCTCAACTACAAATTGTACAATAACCTTTCCCTGTACTCCAGCTTTCTGAGCCTCCACTGGATATTTGATATTCTTCCCCAAGAATTTCAAACATTCTCCCATACCACCCGGAAACTCAGGCATCTCTTCAACAACCCGAAAAACCGGAACTTCATCAGAAGCTTCTTCACCACCTCCATAACCTACTACAACCACTTCCTGTGTCTTAGTTGTGATTTCTCCCTCCAAATACACTTTTAAAGATTTAATTTTTCCAATAAGTTTCTCTGTAATAGTCAATTCCTTTGTTTTCATATTTATATATGAAACACTCAAAGTAGCCCCAACAGGCATTGATATAACAAAATTTCCATCTAAATCAGTGATCGTACCTGAAGTGGTACCTTTGATAATCACACTAGCACCTACAACCGGAGCGTTTGTACTTTTTTCTAATACCTGCCCTTGCACTTTTATTTCCTTTGCAGGATGTTTTTCGGGACTTTTAACCTCTTCGGTTTTCATAATTGCCGTTAAATCATTAACTTTGACGGCTGAAATCTCATCTAACTCACTAGAGATTTCGGGGCGGGCAAAGGCTGCCACGGCAATGGCTGCCAATGGAAGCACATACAGGTACTTGAGTCGTGCCCACGGATTGGATTTCTTTTTTAACATCATAGTAATACGTTTTTTAAGTGAACTGTGATTGAAGCTGTTGGCCATAGAGTAGAGCCTTGTGCCGACAGCTTTTTTTATTAATAACAACTGATATTTCTTTGCATCAATACCTTGTGCAATCACGCTTTCGTCCGCTTCGAACTCGTGTATGTTCTGTAGTTCCTGTTTCAATAACCAGGAGGCAGGATTGAACCATTGGAAAAAGATGCAGATATCCGCTATAAGTAAATCTATGGAATGTCTCTTCCGTATATGGGCATATTCATGCGTCAGTATTTCCTCACCGTTTTCCTTCAGGTCTTTCTCAGAGATCACTACAAACTTCATCCAACTGAAAGGTGCGATTTTTTTCTGATGGGTAATCAGCGTGATGCCATTTTCCTGACGGACAAGGGTGCTACCCTTTATCAGCCTCAGCATACGGGTCAGCGACCATACATTACGTAAAAAGAAGAATACAATACCCAACAAATAAACCATCAGCAGCGCTTCACGCCATGTAATGACAGATTCGGGAGCAGTTTCTATAGTAGCAGTCCGATTAAGATTAGCCATAAGTAGCAGTTCTTCCCAAGTCAGCAATTGTTGGCTGACTTCCATCGGTTCTTTCATGGTCACTTCCACAAAGGGAATGGCACAGGACAATATCAGTATTCCCAACAAAGCAATACGGTTAAAACGATGGAATGTTTCACGGCTCAGCAACAGGCGGTAAAATAAATAAAATACCGCCAGACAGACTGCCGACTTTACAATATATACAAAAAATGCTCCCATAGTATGTATTTTTAATTATTCTCTTTATCCGGATTATTCATGCGCCTTTTCCACATCCCGGATAAGCTGCTTCAATTCATCCAAAGAAATCTCCTCCTCTTTCACCAGTGAAGAAACCGCTCCTAAATAAGAGTTATTGAAATATTTACTGATAACCCCTTTCAACGTCTTCTTCTTAAAATCATCACAGCTTACCACCGCATAATACTGATAGGTATTTCCAAATACCTCATGACTGAGAAACCCCTTTTCCTCCAATCCTCTCACAATGGTAGACAGAGTATTGAAATGCGGACGCGGTTCATCATAAAAATCAAGTAACTGTTTTACAAACAACGGGCCTTTTTCCCAAAAATAACCCATAATTTCTTCTTCCTTTGCTGTCAACATTTTCATAATCTTTCTTTTGATTATCACAAAGAACTAAAACTTTTAGTTATAAAACTAATTTTCATAGTTAAAGTAAACTAAAAGCTTTAGTTACCTGCTGTGAAACAAAGTGTTTTTTCAAGATGCGCAAATATAGTGCAAACCTATTAAAATTCAAATAGTTATAAAACTAATGTTTTAATCGGATGTGGTGAATAAAGCTAAATAGAGCATATTTGGGAGTGAGTTATGTTACTTATCTGTTACCTCTTCCAATTTGCCTACTAATCGGATATAAGGCATTAGTTTTCAATATATTGCATTATTCTTCATAACTTCAAATACCTCAACAGTAATTAAATTTGTAACTAAAAAAGTTGAGTTATGAGAAGTACATTCAGAGTGTTGTTTTACACTAAAAATCAATCGATTAAGAATGGTAAAGTACCTGTAATGGGACGTATTACCATCAACAAGACCACAGCTTGCTTTAGCTGTAAGAAGGAGGTGTCTATTTCTTTATGGGACGCCAAAGCTAATAGGGCTAAAGGGAAATCCGAAGAAGCTAGAATGTTAAACCAGGAACTTGATAATGCCAAAGCCCAAATTGCCAAGCATTACCAATACATATGCGATCATGACAGTTTTGTCACAGCCAAGAAAGTCTATAGCCGCTATGTCGGTTTTAAAGAAGATTCCCACACCCTTATGGAGCTTTTCAGGGAACAGCTTGAGTCATACAAGGAGAAAGTAGGCAAGGAAAAGGCAAAAAGCACCTATCTTGGTTTAGTAGCCGATTATAAGAGCGCATTGCTTTTTTTGAAAGACAAAAAGAATGTTGAGGACATTGCACTTGATGAACTTGACAAAGATTTTATTGAAGACTATTATAATTGGATGTTGGGCACATGCGGCTCGGCCAGTTCTACAGCATTCGGACGTGTTAATACCATGAAATGGCTAATGCATATCGCTCAAGAGAAAGGTTTAATAAAAGTTCATCCCTTCACGGGTTTTGGATGTAAGCCGGGATATAAAAGACGTTCATTTCTCTCTGAAGAAGAACTGCAGAGGCTTATACATGTAGAATTGAGGTATAAACGTCAGCAGGCTATGCGTGACATGCTACTTTTCATGTGCTTCACAGGCCTCGCCTTCGCAGATCTGAAAGCAATTACTTATAAGAATATCCATACAGATTCTGATGGTGGCACATGGCTCATGGGAAACCGTATAAAAACAGGCGTAGCATACGTCGTGAAATTATTACCTATAGCAATTGAACTTGTAGAAAAGTATAAGGGTGATAACAAAAAGAAAGATTCTCCTGATTGCGTTTTCCCCGTCGGTGATTATGAAACCATGAAAAGTAGTTTTAAGGTTTTAGGGAAAAAGTGTGATTGTAATGTAAATATCACCCCTCATATCGGGAGACATACCTTTGCAGTTTTGGCTATATTGAAAGGCATGCCGTTAGAAACTTTGCAAAAAGTATTAGGACACAAATCGATTCTTTCCACACAAGTCTATGCTGAACTGATCAATCCGAAGGTTGGGGAAGATACGGATAGGATGTGCGACAAGATTGGTTCCGTGTATCGCTTGGCCAATTAGAATAAGTATGAAAAAACACCCTTCAGCAAATGTTGAAGGGTGTTTTTCGTATTCAGGCAGGTTGCTTATTTCAAGTAACGCCTGAAATCTTTATAGTTCTTTTTTAGTACCTCGTATAGCCCGCTTTCCGGATAGAGCAGTTTACCCCCGACAGAGGTAATTGAGGTATAAGGTATTGCCTTTTCATCCCGTAGTGTTTGTAATGTACGCTTGGAAACATGAAGCATCCGGCATACCTCATCTCCACTCAGATAATGTTCGTCTGCAATCGTCGGACGTATCCGTGCCGCAGCAGCCTCCAGATTTTTTCCTGTCCGTTTGATCCATCCGGTAAGTTCCTTGAACTCTTCCGAATCTTTAGTGATAATGTCTGCCATACTCTTTATTTTCTTTTTTTGATTAGTCCTTCCTCCAGAATTTGCTGGATGTCCACTTCTTTATAAAAGAATTTTCCACCGATATTAGAATAAGGAATCAGCCCGTTATCCCGGTAAGTCTGCAGTGCCCTTTTGGAAATATTGAGAGCCAGGCACACATCCTGCGCATCCAGTCACTTGTCCGGTGTTACGGGGGCTATTTTCTTTTGAAAGTCCATCATTTGCACGGACAGCATACTTAGTTGTTTCTTCAAGTCCTGATAAGCACTTGTTTCGATAATTGTCAGTTCCATGATTTATAAATTAAATTGTGAATAATGAAATTGGGTGCAAGATAAAGGGAATATTACTATAAATCAATCGTTTAGTTTCCAGTGTCGTTAATAGTCATTAATAGTCATTTTTTGTCAGCGTAGCTTTTCTTATACTTTTTATTTAACGGGGGAGTCGTGAAATCCGACATCCCTTATACAAATGGTAACTCTTTCATCTTTTTTCCTTTTTTGCCCTGCCACATTTCTTTATGATATGGATTTCTTCGGAGAAATCAGAAATATGAGTATCTTTGGAACGAAATATAGATTTAAATGGCAGGCAATAGCCTTCCAATTAGATATAGACATAACATTCGCAGAATGTCTCAAGACGGAAATCTGGTAAATTTCAATGAATAGAGGCTTTTTGTGTATTGCTTATGCTATGCTTTGTCATAGCGTGGCTTACACAGCTACTATTCATAGGTTTACCAGAACCTCCGTCTTGGAGTTGGGTAAGGCCACGCTTTCTCAAATACTTCTGCCGAATAATATTTATAGGTTAAATATTATACTTATGGCAAAACTCCAATTACTTGCAATCACTACTCTTGACGGATACCTCTTCGACAGGACTGTTTCTTCCCCTTTGTGGGATAATCCGAACAAATATGGCCTCACCAAAATACGGGAACGTGCTACACAGACTCTCGGGCCGGATGTATCTTTCATCTCATTGACACAATGGAAAAAGAAAAATGAAGGTATTTATTTCATAGAAGCGGCTCCGGATACAATTTCCGTTATAAGCAGCATGTTCAGATACTGGTTGGTGGATGAAATCATCCTTTTTGTCGCACCGTATATCCAAGGGGACGGCATACGTCTGTTTACAGAAATTCCCGGTCCTTCCTCATGGGAAATGACCGGGAACAAATGTTTCAGATCCGGTATTTGCAGGCTGGCCTACAAACGGATTGAATAACCTGCAATTATCTTCTTATCCTGACTGACTTGGTTTAGACAGGCATCTTATATTTCTCCCAATATTTTCTTGCCTTGTCCGGTCCTATCCAGTTCCGTTGGTCATCGATTCCCCTGTCCGAGAGTTGTTTCCTGACCAGCTTCTGGATATCAATCTCCCCTTTGGCTATCTTGATCAGCAGTTCGGAAGCAATCGTATTCAGCATTAAGTCCGGATTCAGTTCATCCGGTATCTCTTCCATTTCTTTTTTCATAAGTCGCTTCTTTATTTTTTAGGTTTATTATCCTTGAAAGTCATCTCAATCCTGTAATTGTCATCCAGCTCGAGTGATGCCTCATACTTCTTTCCTTTCTTGCTGGTAAACTTCAGATATCCGGTACGTTTCCCCGATAGCAGCAGGAGCATCTGATTATCCGTCAGTTCCCTGCCGTTGAACGTTCTAAATAACAGGAACCCACAATTGGGATCGCTGCATTTGGCGACCTTGTTAAAGACGATAATCGTTTCTGCTCCGCATTTGGGGCAGTTACAATGTGGCAAGTCCGGATGGTTAAGTTTCAGGGCAAGCAGTTCCGAGGTGATTTGTTGGGTATAGGAATTGATGCTCTGAGTAAATGTTTCCGTGGAAACTTTGCCGGTTTCGATTTCATGCAAGGCGCATTCCCACCCTCCGGTCATGCTCACGTTGGCGATCATCTTCTCTTTTACAATATCATATACTTCCAGTCCTTTGGGAGTGGGAATCAGTGACCGTCCGTTTCTTTCCACGTAGTGTCTGGCAATGAGCAGTTCGATGATTCCGGCACGTGTAGCCGGTGTACCCAAGCCGGAATCCTCCATTGCCTCTTTTTCCTTTTCATCGTCCAATGTTCTGCCACAACCTTCCATCGCAGCAAGCAGGCTTGCCTCAGTGAATATGGGCTGCGGTTTGGTTTTCTTGACCAATGTATCAATACCGAGCACGGGCAATATTTCGTCTTCCTGAAATTCGGGCAGAAGACTTCCTTCTTCTTTCTCACTGGGTTCGTTATAGATGCCTCTCCACCCCGGAACTTTGATTTGGCTTCCTTTTATCCCGAAAAGAACGCCGTTACAGTCCGCTTGTACGGATACCGTTTCTTTCAGGCATTTGCCGGAGAAAGCCTCCAACATGCGTCCCGCGATCATGGAATAGATATTCTGCTCGTCAAGGGAAAGCCTCTGGGGATAGTTCTCCGTAATGATTAACGCATGATGGTCCGTCATCTTGCTATCGTCCACACAGTGCCGGTTTAAAGGCTGGTTACAGAGGTTTTCCGCATGCCATGTGAAACGGGGATGTTGCTTAAGCAGGCCGATGAGGGAAGGGACTTGTTCGAAGATGTCTTCTGTGATATAGCTACATCCGGTACGGGGATACGAAATGTAGCCTCCTTCATATAATTTTTGAGCAATGTTCAGCGTCTGTTCTGCGGTCAGTCCGAGTTTGGTATTGGCACTTCGTTGCAGGGCGGTCAGGTCATAAAGTAGCGGAGCTTCTTCTGGAACCTCTTTCTTCTCCACTTGCACCACTTTGGCTGTCGTCTCTTCATACACTTTTTTACGGTCCACATCGAGTTTTTCCGGTGTATCATATTTCCCGGTACAGGTTAAGACGAGTTCTTTCCCTGCTTTCGTTGTCCGTAGCTGTAGCAGATAATAGGGTTTGGCTATAAAATCCCTGTTGTCCAGATATCGACGGCAAATCATGCCAAGTGCCGGTGTCTGTACTCTTCCCAGAGAATAGTTACTCTTGCCTGCAGCCATGCTCAAAGACAGGCTGGCATTCATACCGACGACCCAATCTGATTCTCTCCTGGCTTTAGCGGCACGGTACAGGTTGTCAAACTCCTTACTTGATTTGAGGCTATCAAATCCTTCCCGTATCGATTTTTCTGTCATGGAAGATATCCACAAGCGTTTGGTTTCCTTATGATATCCCAGATATTCAAGCACATATCTCATAATTAACTCTCCTTCCCGCCCTGCATCAGTACAGGATATCACTTGATCAGCCTGACCCAACAGTTTACGGATTACTTCCAATTGTTTCAGAGCCGTCGGATCAGCCTTGTATCCATCTTCGGTTTTAATCTGACGGACAACCAGTTTGAACGGGTCGGGAATAATAGGCAGCATCTCCTTTTCCACATGGACAATGCCGTAGTCTTGAGGCAGGGCCAATGCCAACAGATGGCCGTAAGTTCATGTGACGGCATATCCGTTCCCACTCAAGTATCCTTCCTGTTTCTCCGTTACGCCCAGGACCCGGGCAATGCTGCGTGCCACCGAGGGCTTCTCACAAATACAAATTGTTTTCATGTTACTTTCTTTTTTAATATGAATGACTATTTAATTTTTACACTCTTGACCTTTGATTTTTCTTTCCGTACCCTTTTCTTCGGTTCTTTGGGAATGGAGAGCTTCTCTTTCTTTTCCGATACTTGTATGCTTTCCGTCAGATTCGGCAGGGGTATTTCCTTTGCCGGAAAACGGCTGATTAAATCCATTGAGATTCCTGACATTCCCGCATTCAGTTTCACCTGATCTGCCGGTTGGAGGTATTTCTCCCCGTTCTTTCCGGTTGCCAGTTCGTACATGACTGTTTCACGGCCCTGGAGGATTCCTTCGTAATTTTGGTAAGGAAGGTTTGATTCAGACAGTCCGTTCTGCTGAAGCATCCCACAAATCTCATCGGGTGGCAATCCTCCGAACTTCCGGTCAAAAGGAGAAGAAAGAATGTACTTGTATGTTGCCAGAAGCTGCTTTTCATGGCTCATATCGGGACATCCTTCATATTCCTGCAGTTGTTTGATTTTCTTTTCAATGCTGTTCAGAGCTTTGAAAGTATGTCTGTCCTTATTCTGAATAGGCATACTACCCATTCGGACCAGTTCCATCTGGATACGGTTCAGGCTGGACGTTTCCCATTTATTCAACAGATTACTGCGATTGCTCCGGTAATCATCCCGGAGGATAGCGATTGGATTTTTGGTACGAAAGAATAATCCGATCCGTTTTCCCCATGAGGGTTCGTGGAGGTTGGACGCGCTCCAGCGGATCGTGTTGAAACGGTAAGTATCCATGAATCTCCTGAAATGATTCCGGCTGGTAAACAGGTTTCTGAAAGTTTGCAGGAATGCTTTCCTTCCGGCAGCCCTGCGGCTACGTGGTATCTCTTTTTCGGGAATGAATGTATTATTTATCAGTTCCATATGCATTATAATTTGGGCTTCGCCTGCTTTTTAACGGAAGCGGTTTTTGTCTTGACCTTTTTCTTTTCATTGCCACAGGACAGTCCGGGCTTGTCTTGCGGTTTTTCGGCTGTTTGAGCTTCTCCTTTCTTAGAAACAACAACAGGCGGGCTTACCCGATGATAGTTCTTCCGGACTCCATCCCTGTTTAACAGTGTTTGCGCCAATGACCTGGCAGCATTTTGTAATTCATCCATCTTCTGCCGGAAAGGATAATCCCGGTACAATTCCTTTTGCCGGGTAATCTCACGGATACCTTTCTCCACAAACAAGAAATCCTTTTTATAGGCAAACGATTCGTCTGCCGGTAAATGGGCGTATCCTCTGGCTGCTATGTCCTGAAGTGTCATAATGTTCCGGTTACGGATAGAGAGTTCCAATGCGCCGGCTGTGACAAACCGGTTGAGATTTTCTCCCGTAGGATGCATGTCGAAAGTGACGGACGGCTTGTAATTCGCCAGAATTTCCATCCCGGCCTGCGGCATGGTGGTCTGATTCCCGTTGGAGAGTTCCAGCATCCGGCGGGAGACGGTTTCTATCCGGTAAATATTCAATGACTCCACATCCTGCAAAGAGCTTGAGTAGAAATTGTCCGCTGTCGATTGCAGGTAATCCCGAAACTTTATAGTCCCGGAAAGTCCGTCATTGAATACGCGGACACCTTGTTCCGTTTCAGCTATGGTGTAGAACTGTTTGGCTTGCTTTCCTGCCGCAATCTTCTCCATCGCATCTTCGTGTGCAATAAAGCACTTATAAGCTGGTGAGTAGTCCAGATCCCGGATATTCTCTGCCGTCAGTTCCCTTTGGCATGCTCTCAAATAAGCCGCTTTCCGTAAAGGTACGGAGTTGTTTTCAGTGATGCCTCCGTAAGAGGCGATGAAACTGAGGGCTTTCTCACTGTCTTTCGCCGGTAGTTCGCTGGTGAAAGGAATATCTTTAGCAGGTATTCCCTCAAAATGCAGCAATAAGTTATCCGGTATGGTTTTCTGATCCATAGCAATCCGGGCGGTCAGATCCATAAATACCTGAAAAGAGTCCTTATCCGTCGGAACATACGACACGACCATGACAGTCGAGACTTGATTATCCGGCTGTAACACAATAAACAGGCTCTTTAAATCCGCTTTAGCGGTGAATGTATCTTTTATTTTTTCCATCCATGCAGGCATGATAATCAGTTTTAGATGCGGGGATTATGTGACTTGTTCTGACGGGAAGCCGTCTTTCTCTTTTCCGAAGCCGCCGGTCCGGTCAGTTGCAACGGAGGACAGGTCAGTCTGTATCTCAGGCCAAGTATCTTGTCCGCGAGTTGCTGCTGCCTGTTTTGAATATTGTAGAATGCCTTTTCACTATATCCCTTTTTGGATTGCAGTTCGGACATTTCTTGATCCAGCGGTTTAAAATTTCCTTTGTGGGTGAACTCCTTATAGCTTTCATTAGTATTGAAATCAGCCGGTAATCCGTATTCCCGTATAAAGAGCAGGGTGAATATCTCGGCATTCTCCGGCGTTACCGAAAGCCGGTAATCTTCCGTAAACTGTTTGAATGCATGGTATGTCGGCTCTATGGGATAGCCACCTTTCTTCAACAGCTCGGATTGCTCTATCGGATACAATGGCATTTTCGCCAGCTGCCCGTAGAAAGGATTGGACCGGAAAAGGTCCAGATGCTTCTGCATGTAATGCTCCGTGCTATGGTTCGGGCAGGAAATATAGAATTCTCTGATTCGTCCCAGAGCCTGTACTTCCGGAGTGAAGAAACGGTCAGCCAGATATTGCAGGTAACACTGTTTATAGATGGCTCCTTCATCCGTGGCGGGCAGGTAGACGGCTCCTTTGGGAGTCTGGAGGGAAATGATGGGGTCTATCTCTTTGTTTTGCAGGCTGTCCGGGATAAGCCCGTAATCACGTTTCAGGATATAGGCCGCCTGATCCCGGATCTGTGATTTGACCTTCTCCTGTCCGCCTTTATTTTCAGCCGGAATATTCTGCAGCGCATTGAACTGGGAGTTGAAAGAATTCTTGTGTATGAACGGAATCCTTCTGGTTGTATAGTCTATCCCATAGATTCCTGCGGTTTCCTGTAAGGATAGTAACCGGAGTATCTGGGCATTGGCAATACTGGGGAGCACGTTATAGGAGGAAGCAAACTTGTCATAGGCATCGAATGTCGGTTCTATGCGGTGGCTCCTGTCCAGCCGGGCATTCCGCAGGATAGTCGCATCCAGATATTGTGCTTTCTCCGGCAGAAAAGAGTTTGTATATAAGGAGAAGGCATTGGGAGATGCTTGGAATGCCTTTACCACTTCTGCGTCCGGACGGGTCAGCTTGTACAGGTTGACAAACTCCGGTTTCTCTTCGTCCGTAATGAAGAAACGGTCGGCCAGATGTTGCATATAGGCATGGCAGCATGTCTTTCCAAAGCCGGAATATTCGAACAGAAGCACTCCTTTGGCGGTTTCCACGGCGGTCAGGGTTTCCGACGGATCGTCGTGGAGAGTATCCTGTGCCAGCGCGAACCGTTTGGCTTCCGGCTGTACAAGCAGGTGGTCGGCAAGTCCGCTGGCTACCAGCATGGGCAGGCTTTTTTCTTCATCGTGAGAATGCAGGTATTCCAGTCCGCGCAATGAGACATTGCCCTGCATGCTTCCTCCGTTCCGGGTGATGAATTTTTGTACCAAGCTGTTATCCTTGTCAAAGAGCCGGATATCCGGGTAGCTTACTCCTGCCGGAAACTGGTAGCGGCACAGATAAAGATCCGGCAAGTGGCTTTGGACAAGGGACGGCTTGTACATTTCCCTTTGCCGCTGGAGGTATTCGGTGAATCGTTGATTCATCATCGATACTTCTTTCTCCGGCATCAGGTGCATCTCCAGTTGTCGGGGTTGCCCTTCCAAGTCCTGGGTAACAAAGAAAATCATAATGTTTGAAATCTCTTGCTTTTGCATACGATTGAAATTTAAAATAGTTACATGGTGATACTTCTACTCTTTTTCTTTTCCTGTTTGGGCGGTTCATAGCCCCGTACCGCATAGTCCGTCTGTAGGATTCTCTTTGCCGTATCCTTGATGGTCCGTTCAAGTGCATTTTTCAGCAGTGTGCCATCCTGCTTCCCCACATAAGACAGCCTGATCCGTTCATCCAGGGAGACAAAGCTGTTTTGATGGTTGAACCGGCTGTCTTTTTCCAAATTCCCGATTTGCCCGGTCTTGCAGATCCGGTCGAGTACGCCTATGTTATAATTCTTCTGGCTCTTGCCCAGATTCAACTTTTCGGCCAGTTGGTTATAACATTCCAAAGAGGGAGCCATGCTGCATTCTACCGCCGGGGTATAGTTGGCTATCATATTTGAATCCAGGAAATGAGCCTTTTGGGGAAGGTATATCTTTTTTAAGCCATGTTCAAACATGTTCGAACACTTTGACGCCTCTTTGATCAGATTGATATTGGAAGTGCTGAAATAATATATTTGCAGTTTATCCGCATCCCTGTAAACCGGCGAGAAGAAATTATCGCCAATATGCTGCAGGTATTTCTGCGCACACTGTATCCCCCTGCCGGTATCATTGAACATCAGGACTCCCTGGTTCGTATTTATTGCAGTAATCACCCTGTTGTAGATATCTTTTTCCTTTTCTTGATGGAATGCGCGGTAAGCGTTCAGTTGTTTTTTCAGCAGGGGATTGTCTTTGGCCTTTTGAAGCATTCTCTGGATGCTATCCACATTATGGATGCCATAAGGAGATGTATTCTCGTAAACGAAGGCGATATCCCGCAATGGGAAATGAGTTGCACAAGACAGTCCTCCGTTATGGGTCATGTCCTTGATGAACCTTTCAATGTTCCCCGGTTGTACAGCACCCTGATATGGTATTAAATAGACTTCTTCCTTAGGAATGTAGGAGCCTTTCAAGGCCAGTTCTGCCTGCCCGAAAAGAAATTTGCCGCCATCTGAATTGATGCCATAACGATTCTCTATGGTCTGGAAATGTTCAATCTGCCTGTTGCTGTTCAAATTGAAACCAATGTATGTACTCATATTATTTTATGGTTTAGATGAATGGTTGATTAAGATAGTCTATGCCGTTTCGACGGGTCGGGAACTTTTTTATTCTTCATTTTCTGCTCCATTTTCTGTTTTTCTTCCAGGTCTATAGTCCATGGAAAACAGGTCATGATCTTGTCCGGGCAGCAAAGGGAGATTCTTTTTTGTTTCATGGACTCATCATCCAGCCGGATATAGACAAAGTAATCCAGTTCCCCTTTTCCGGTTTCTTCAATGGCTGTTACTGTTCCTTTATAGGGAACAACGGGAGTTTCCTCTTCCGGATCGTTCTCTACAATCCGCGCTCCGAGGTACATCTGACTTTTAGGTATCATATCGCTTTATTTTAAACGGTTATTGTTATGTCTGTTCTTATTCTCAGTCTTTTTAACGGTATTCTTCTCTTCCGGCAGCGGACAGAGCAGTCCGTCCTTTATCACGTATGTCCTGACGCCGAAGGGCTTGGAGGAACCCTCAATTCTGCCCTGCTCAAAGTCGGCCTTGCAAAAAAGGAGATGCCTTGTCGCCTCCTTGTTGTTTTCCGGGAGATACAGTGCGTATCCCGAAGCCAGTGCCGTCTTTTGAACTTCATTCAGTTTTCGGCTTCCGACGGTGAAGGTAACGGTGGAGTCATTCAACATATTCTCAAGGGAACGGTGCCCTCTCACATCGAAATCCCTTTTCAAAATTCCATCGGCAGCCTTCCGGATTTCCGTAGACAACCGCTTGAACTTTCCCGTATCGAATTCGCCGGCAGATTTAACCTGCGTGACTTTTTCAAATTCCTTGGCATACGGCAGCAGTTCATTGAAATAGGTAAACGGTTGTTCATGAATATTCATATAACCGTTACGCATGACGGTCAGCAGCCGGTAAATGTCATGGTTCTCCCGGCTGATGGAAACCTGCGTATCCTTATTGAAATGCCAGTCGGTGGCGAATTTTATAAAATCCCCGGCTGTCGCTTCCATCGAATGGTAGCATACCGGTTTTAAACTGTCGATGAATTCTTTGGGCAGTTCGTCAAGACCGATATAGGATGCCGGATAAAAATCGAAGGAATAATCCAGTTCCATCGGTTTGCACGGCTTGTAAGCGGCATCTATGAGAGGAACCAGGTTCTTGTCCATGAACGTACTGTCGTAGACGGCCAGATGGCCGGTATCGTAGTGCGGGTCGAAGTAATGGTCCGTGATGTACCGGATGCACTCCCTGAATCCGTTCCTGCCGATCTCGTTACCGGAAAAGATAAGGTATCCGAAGTCATTCTCCACCACTTTTAAGGGGAATGTGTACCGCGGCTGGCACCGGTACAATGTCCTTTTTTCCTGTTGCTGTAATCGAAACTCCAAGTATGCGGGTTCCTGCATGAGATACTTCTTCAATATGCCGCCGTCCGGTTCATTCTTGTATTTATAGGTATAGACCGCATCACGCAGGGAAATGCGTTTGGCAGGGGGAATGCAGTGTTCTTGAAAATACGGCAGCAGTTCCTTGCTGATATATTCCTCGAAAGGGGTATGGGTATCTACCGGTGGAACCTGCCTCATGTTCGCCAGGTCAAACCGGAGCAGTTCCGTATCCGGAATATAGGGGCAGCACTCCGCTTCCTTGATATTGTCAATCAGGAATTTGCGGAACAGGCTGTCCGCATCTCCTTTCTGAATGAATGTGAGGGCATTTCGGGGCTGGTGGGGAGAGTACTGATGGTAACGGTCCATACCGACAAAAATACTTCCCGGCTTGTCGGGATCGAAAAAAGGATTTTCCATTTGGTTTCTCTTGTCCATATTTCTACAATTTAGGGTGGGTATTTCTTTTCTTTTTCACGTCCTGCTTTTTATTCAAAGCCTTTTCGATGACTGTTTTCACTTTGAACACCTGTTTGTTCGCAGGAGGATCCTTAGAAAATACGATCCGGGTGAAATCCCCGTTTATCCATGCATAGGCATGGGACGGGTTGCTTTTTGCCTCTCCCGGCAGGAAGAGTCCGTGCCCTGCCGCCAATACTTGCCGGTGAGGGGTAAAGAGCCGGACACCGTCTACGGTGACACATTCCATCGGGTCGCGGAGGATGTTCCCAACAGTCCGGTGTCCACGCACATCGTAATACTGCTTGAGGAGTTTGTCCAGCAAGGCTTTATCCTGGCCGGTTTCTTCTATCTGCTGCCGGATATCCGATGCTGTACCTTGTTTGGAAAGCTCCAGTAATTTACGGTCCTTGCTTTCTATTTCCTCCAAAATATCAGCGATATTACGGTTGCGATGGCTGCTGGTACAATGCATATTGTGGCAGAAACTACCGAAATCCTCCCAGGTCGGCTTCATCTCATTCCGGTAGACCAGCTCCATTTCCGGTGTCTTATCCATCTGCAGGTAAGCATATTCCGGGTACAGGCCTTCACCCGGATTGACATAGGATCCATCCTTTAGGACTCCTTCTGCCCGGTAAACATTTACCGGACCAAGATTGAAATGGGGATCGAAGTAATGGTCTGCCATAAATTGCAGAAAGTCCTGCCTGTTTTTCTGTCCTTCCGTCGTATCAGTAAAGAACACAAAGCCATGGGCTGTCTCTATGGCTGTATAGGATTGTTCAGGTTGCTTCATATCATTACATTTTGAGGGAATTGTTCCTTTTCGTTTTCGATACCTTTTTCAAAGCCGGTACATATGGAATGATTTTGCCGTTTTTCTCCTGATACACGGTCTTGTTTACGGGAGATTTGGTATATGCCATTACCCGGTTGCATGTCTTTTCGGCATGGAGGAAATGTAAATCTGGCATTGACTTGGATATTTGGGGACAGTAGATCCACTTTCCTTCCAGCAAGGCTTGCCTCATGGCTTCGCCGGCATCGGTTCCATTGATGAGAAACGGGACGCTCCTGTCATTCAGTGTCCTTTCCAATGTACGGTGTCCACGGACATCGAAATCCGTCAGAAGGATATTCTTCGCTTTCCAACGCATGTCATCCAGCACATCTGACAAATCTGGCCCCGAGGACTGTCCGTTGATACAGTCGTCTATCCGGGTGACATACTCCTGAAAGACATTCCGGTATCCGAAATCGGGATCATTTATTATATCCCGCTTGAATCCGTTCTCCATCAGATACAACAGTTTGCTGATATCCGCATTGTTACGGCTCGCAGGACATCCGGCAAATTCATTCAGGCGGAGAAATTCAGAAGCGCTCGGCTCCATGTCCGTTTCAAACGCCAGTTTCCACTGTTTCCTGTCACGGAAAGCCTCTTTTGAGAATACAGCATTATCAAAATCATATTCCCCTTTTCCGCTTTGGGGATTCTTCCGGTAGCAGGCATCCACCAAAGGACAGATATCGTCGGACAGGCAGTTGACGTTGTATTGCCTGACAGGACCGGGTTCGCCATGAACCCAGAAATAATTGCCGGATAACTGTTGGTAAAAGCTCTTCAATCCCTCCCGTCCCATTTTGGTATCACTGAAAAACAAGATTCCTTTGGACGTTTCCACAGCATGCAGCGGTAATTTGTAAACCGGATTATAATCATACCTGGCAGCCAGCTCATCCTGCTTCTGATGAAAATGGACCAGCTCGTCCAACTGCTGTGTGGTCAGTTTCGGAAGTTCTCCCGATATCATGAGGATATCGCTGCGTGACTGCGCAAACAGGACATTTCTCAGATTGGTACTTATTAGAGGAGCCAGTCCCTTTTCCCGGATATAGGGTAGTAATACCTGATTGATATATTCCTTTTTGGAAATATCTCCGGAGATAGCCGGTACATCCGTCATCTTCGGGAATGAATAGATTTCCAGACGGGTATTCGGTACGAAGGCGGAGTATTTGGCTTTTATCGATTGTTGGCTGAACAAGGCCATAAACGTATAGACAGGGTCTTGCCTGTCGGGATTGGCAGGATAAAGCATATAGGAGGATTCTGCATGGGGTTTCTCCTTGCCGGTTTCATAACCGACAAGGAGCTGGCCTTCACCGTCTTTCCTGAAAAGCTCGTCCAATAGTTTGGGATCATCAGAAATATAGGTTGCCATTTTTCTTACATTTTAGGTGTGATGGACGGTTTACGGGTACGCGGTTTCTTTTCCGCTTGCTGTGAGGCTTCCTCTTTTTTCCGGGGTTTTCCGGCTACTTGTACCGGTGCATGGGGCTGCTGCTGGCTTCCGTCTTGTTCCTGACCTTGTTTCTGTGCCTCTTCCAACTTCTTGGTGCTTCTTTCCCAGAGGAATTCCACCCCTCGCTCGGCGGCACTCATCTGGATGGAGGTGGCATAAAATTTTCCATTATCAGACTTGAAACGGATCGGTACTTCCTCACCGCGCACGGCAGCATCGTATTCTTTCGGAGAAAGCGTATAATCTTTCACCTTACGCGGAATGCGTGCCTGCTCTACGGGCATATGGAACAATTCATTGGTCACCGGGTCTTTGGAAAGGTAGCAGGATTTGGTTTCTTTGGTACGGTAGTCAATGACTACATCCACCGCCTTGCCGAGATTGCCGGTCTGGTTCAGGGCCTTGAGGTCTTCTTCCGTCAGGACATGTCCCCTGTAGTCTTCCCCGATCTTGGGAGCCTGACGGATGTAGTGGATGTCGAACTTGACAGCTCCGTTCTCGTCGCGGAACAGGGAGAGTTTGGCATCCCCGTTTTCACGCCCCAGCTCGGAATTTTTTGCCACACGGAAAGCGATAGCGGAAGTCTTTCCCTGCAACATTCTTTCGAGGCTGTCCTTTGCGTTCTTCAGTCCGTCCGGGGTAATGCCGTATTTGGCGGCCTGTTCCCAATTCACTTCCCGCTCGTTGAAGCGATGGTTATTATACACCCTGGTCGAAGCCAGTTCCCTTCTGACTGCTTCGTTCTGTGGTTCCTGCGCCGCTTCGATCTTTTCTTTGGCCTGCTCTACGAGCGTTTCCTTCGGCATGTTGTAGAGGGAGTAACGACCGGGATTATTGTACTGGTAGAGAAAATTCTTCCCGAAGTTGGTGAAGAAGTTTCCACGTTGGTCCACTTTGATAAACTGGTCCCTGTTCGCCTCGTTAGCTTCGAGCGTTTCCAGCTCTCCGTTCGCTGCGATTCCTTTTACACCTTTGGCTTTCTGCTCTTTCTTGTCATACGCCATCAAATACCCGTGTTCCGGGGTTGCTTCCTTGTTTTCAGGAGCTAAATTCACATCGTTCATATACGTTAATTTTAAAGATTAATGAATCATTTACGAGGGTAAAATTACTATCTTTGTCATTAAATAGTTTGATTATGAGGAAGTTGTCATTAATTGTCATGTTCTGTCACTTATTGTCATGTCCGGCTTTTGCACAGTCCCCGTCAAAGGGATATAAAGCCGGACTCAGTGCTGTCATCTACCGTATCCACTCTGCCCGGCAGTGAAAGTCTTTCATATGAGACAGCCGGTTGCCGGTTACCGTACTGGCCGATTATCCTATTCTGTATCCATTGAATGAAAGTCGGAGGAGGTATGCCGTTTCTTCCGGTTTCGGTATAAGGATGCATCCGGTGAAAAAGAAAAGGATACTCCATGCCGGAGTGGATCTTGCCGCACCCTATGGCACGCCGGTCTATGCTTCAGGAAGCGGGAAAGTCGTTGAAGCCAGGTATAGCAGCAGTTACGGCTGGTACATCGAAATCCGGCACGCGGGCGGCTTTTCCACGTTGTATGCACACTTGAGCAAATTGCATGTGAGGAAAGGGAGCGATGTACGCATAGGTCGGCATATCGGCAATGTCGGTCATACCGGCATAGCGACCGGCAACCATCTGCATTTTGAACTGAGAAAAAACGGGAAGCCGCAGAATCCGTTGCAGTGGGTGATACTAAAGGATTCCCGTTCTAAAAAGAGTCATTAATTTAATCCGTTACACAATGAACATTGAAGAAGCCAAGAGCATTCAGTTGGAGGATTATCTCCGGCGTATGGGGTTCAACCCGGTAAAACAACAAGGGGACAGTATCTGGTATTGTTCCCCTTTCCGTGAGGAGAAGACACCTTCTTTCAAGGTGAGCGCATCCCGCAACCTATGATACGATTTCGGCATCGGACAGGGAGGGGACATCATCACCCTGGCGATGGAGCTTCAAAAGACGAAGGATATCTCTTATGCGCTTAAAACGATAGAGGGACATTTTCCGGCTGCTTTCCGTCCGGTAGCAGCCTCTCCCCGGCAGGCGGAACCGCAGGCTACCGGCTACCGGCAGGTACGCATTGATCCGCTGACGAACCCGGTCTTGCTGGGATATCTCAAAGAAAGAGGCATCTTGCCTGAAATCGCAAGGGAAGCATGCAAGGAAGTGCATTTTCAGAACAAGGGAAAATGGTATTTTGCCGTAGGCTTTGCCAACCGGAGCGGCGGGTACGAGATCCGTAACAAATACCTAAAAGGCAGCATATCGCCCAAAGAGATTACCCATATCAAAAATGGCAGCGACCGTTGCATAGTGGTTGAAGGCTTTATGGATTATCTCTCATACCTCACGCTCAAGGCTACGCATCCCGGTAACGGACAGCCTAAAGGAAACGGTCCGGACTATATCGTTTTAAATTCGGTCAGCAATGTAGGCAAGGCTATCCCTGTCTTGAAAGAGTATAAGAGTGCCCTCTGCCTACTGGATAACGATTCCGCCGGAAGGCAGGCTTTTCAGCAGATGGCGCAAGCCGGATGCCCGGTCAGGGACAAGTCCGACTGCTACCGGGAGTATAACGATTTGAACGATTACCTGTTGGGCAGGAAGATGGCGCAGGAGAACAAGACGGATCATCAGCACGAAACAGCCCCGAAGCTGATTGAAAAGCCTGCAAAGAAACAGTCCGGTTGAAAATTATAAAATACTGGTCCTTGTCTGATGCATGAAAGGCAGGCAATAAAAAAGAGAGTCAAATCCCTGCTGGAGGGAATTTGGCTCTCTTTTTATTGCTACCCGGCTACCACCGGATATTTATTCTTAATAATTTCTGATCAGCAATTCATTGACCGCTTCTCTTTTCTCGGCTATGGAACAGATGGAACGGAAGATGCTGATTCGCTGGATATGGAAACCGGCATAGAGGTCGTCGAAGAAGGTGTTCTCAGGGTTCTTTTGCCGGGGATCGGAGTTGGAAAGCATTCATTTGGCACCGGTTTCACCTATTCCCTTGCAGAAATTTGCCAGGTTGATCTGCTCTTCATCTCCGAAGTCCTGTGGCATGTAGGAGGTGCAGGAGTTACCCTCATTGACCGGCTTATAAGGCGGGTCAAAATAAAATAGGGAGTTGGCTCCGGTGTATTCTGCGGTCTGCCGGTAGTCACCGTCCAGAATCACAACATCTTGCAGCAGCTTGTGGTTAAAGCGGATCAGTTCCTCTTCCAACAGTTTTACCCGTCCCCCGGCACCAAAAGTGACGGACAGCTTTCCGCTATGGTTCACGGAGTAGATGCCGTTATAACAGGTACGCATGAAGAAGATAAACAGGGCGGCACGGGTGATGTTATTCGGGTTTCCTTCATTGTAGTAGGTACGTTTCTCCATGAAGTAGACCCTTCTTCGGGTATGTTCCTCCAGCGCGATGTATTCGTCCTGTATCCGGGCAAGCACTTTAATAAGCTGCTCCGGGGATTCCTTGATGACGCGGTAGACATTGATCAGAGCCTCGTTGGAGTCGTTGATGACGCAACGGATTTCCGGATAGGCTTGTCTTATTCAGAAGAAGAGGGCGCCGCCACCGACAAACGGTTCTACATAGGTATCCATCTGTCCGAAGTCTTTCGGAAGGGATTCGATAAGTACGGGAAGCAGTCTTCTTTTACCTCCCACCCAGGGGAAGCAGGGTTTTCCCGGCAGGTTGGCCGGAGAACTTTTCTTTTTTTCCATGTTTACAACATTTAAATGATTAATAAATTAAATAGGGATTATTCATCGTCTGCCGTTTCCAGCAGGTGTTTCAAGTTGGGATCATTTTGGATGCGAAGCAGCTCTTTTTCGATGATTTGCGTCACGTCTTCCTTGATTTGATAGTAGTTCCTTTCGATTTCCTCTTGCATGTGGTCCTTACCATCCGCACCGGTAAAGTCGGTTATGACGGGGATAGGCTTGTAGGCTTTTGTTTCGGCGGCTACCCGTTCATTGTCCACCACGATCTCGCAATGGAATATCTTCTGTTCTATCTTCTCCCCGAAGTTGTCGCAGACACTGCCGACAAACTCTCCTTGCGAGAGGTTGGAGATTTTGGAGGCAGGTATCAGCGAGTCGAGCTGGGTACTGATATTGGTTGAGGTGTCTTCACGGGTCATATTAATGGATTTGCGCTGTTGGAGCACTTTCCCAAACCTTTCAGAAAGGTTTTTCGCTGTTTCTCCGACCACTTGCCCGGAAAAGATATTTCCAATTGTGTTCTGGATCACCCGCGCCTCCTTATCACCGTAGTCACGTATTAACTGGCTGAAATCCTGTGCTCCCAGACATACTGCCACTTTGTTGCTACGGGCGGTAGCGATCAGGGTGTCAAGTCCTTTAAAGTAAAGTGTGGGAACCTCATCCACTAGAATAGAGCATTTGAGCCTGCCTTTTCGGTTGACCATTTTAACGATACGGGCATTATACAATCCTAACGCACATGAGTAAATATTCTGTCTGTCAGGGTTATTGCCGACGCACAAAACTTTGGGTTCCTCCGGATTATTGATATCCAGCGTGAAGTCATCTCCGGTCATAATCCAATATAAGGCAGGTGAGATCAGCCTTGATAGCGGAATTTTGGCGGAAGCTATCTGCCCTTGGAGCTGCTCCATCGCACCACCTTTCCATGCATCCATAAAAGGTGACAGGTAATTCTCCAGCTCCCGGTAAGAGGTCAGTATGGTGAACAGGTCGGAATACGGTTTATTCAATAGCTCTATGGCATGTGGGAAGGTGCAGAATTTCCCGTTTTCATAGATTTTAAGATACCAGATCACCGCCGCAAATAGCACAATCGGGCTTTCTACAAAGAAATCTCCCTGCTTTTGAATCCAACTCTTGTTCAAATTTAACATGATTACATACGCTGATTCGTATGCATCCGCGATATCGGATAGAAACGAAGGATTGAGGGGATTGCACCGGTGGCTGTATCTGGGATCATCGAAATTAATCACATAAAATCCGACCGGCTTGGCATACTTATCCTTGTTTTTAAGCAGCTGGTTATAAGCAATTATGCTTAAATCCGGATACTTAAAATCATAGATATAGGCGGCGAATCCTTTCTCTATCTGCTGGCGGATATAGTTATTGATGATGGCATAACTCTTTCCTGATCCCGGCGTGCCTAATATCAATGAGGCGCGGAAGGGATTAATCACGTTTATCCAGCCTGAATAGGTCTTTCGTTGGTAACGGAAACGGGTGGGCAGGTTTACCGAGTATTCATTGGCAATCAACCTGCGCTCCTGCATGAAGCTCTCGTTCTCGTCGTTAAAGACGTCATCCATGAGTTGGTTCTTCAACAGGCGGCTGATCCAGGTTCCGGC
Organism: Phocaeicola sp. RTP21359st1_B8_RTP21360_211022; assembly: GCF_040911965.1. Lineage (NCBI taxonomy): Bacteria > Pseudomonadati > Bacteroidota > Bacteroidia > Bacteroidales > Bacteroidaceae > Phocaeicola > Phocaeicola sp. RTP21359st1_B8_RTP21360_211022. Next base: position 101,583 of record NZ_JBDFXP010000002.1, on the reverse strand, counting down.
GGTAAGCAGGCTGATATATCCGGCAGCTACGGTAGCTACATATAATAAGGTTAGAAGCGCGACGGGGAAGCGTGCCGTCAGTAAGAGCTCGCTACCAAAAAAGAGCAGCATCCCGGCTATAAGGTAACAGCCGATACTCCTTCATGACATCTCCACGTCCTTCCGTCCTTTCGCTCCCATGCAGGAGAAGAAAAGGAAGAGCAGACTGAAGGACTTGCTCACCAGCGAATGGGAAAACAGCCCGGTATCCCGCTGGAAATTGAGCAGTATCTTGTCCACGACACCGATGTTCAGGTTCATGGAAAGAAAATAGGGATAGCAGAAATAATAGACATTCATCACTAAAAATAGGATGCTGATGGCCCTCATGAAGTCAAGGTTCTTATTGAGCCCTCTGGTTTCGTCTTGTGACATAAGCGGTATGATAATTAATGGTGATACATTTTATTAGCCCAGATGCGGACCTCTGCGTTTTCTCTTTTTCTTTTTCCCGTAAGGGCTTTGCGTCAGGTCGTCTGCCGGATACGGATAGGATTCCAAAGAGAATATATCAAGCAGTCCTTCCACCAGCTCCGTCTCTTTCATTTCCGGTTCGGACGGATGGATAACAGGGGCTTCTTCAGTCTTTTCCGGTGGGATCGTGCCGTACTTCCGGTTTATAACCGATGCCGAATATTCTTTGCCCAGAAGCGAGCCCTTGAATACGGTCTTTGAGTTATGGTCGATGTAGGTCACGCCATAGATCACACCGGAATCGTTCTGCCAGAGTATGGCGGCAATGCCTTTTCCAGAAAGTTCCTGCAGGAATCCCTGACGGGTGGGCTGTCCTTGCAGGGCGGTAGCGATAGCTTCCTTCGTCTGTACGGGTACGGGATGTCGGGCAATTCATTGTTTGCTTTTCACAAATTTCTTTTGGAGTGCCTCGTAGCCTACGCTTTTACCGATCTTGCTGGATTTGATGGCTACGCCGGTCCGTTCTCCTTTTTCATCGGTAGCCGCATAGACCAGTCCATGATAGGTCTTTCCCTTTATCGTCTTGTGGGCCTCTTCCACCGTTACATGGAAAAGGCCAAGCAGGGCTTTAAACTCCTTGACGGATTGGAACTTGTATCCCTGCATGACGGGCTTGACCACATTGGCTATCTGATGCTTGATATCCCCCTTCCGGTAATCGACGGCAGTCAGCGGCAGGGATTCCCGTCGCTCCATCTTCTCGGCGGGTAACAGATGGTATTTCCTCTCCAGCTCCCGGCAAACAGCGGTCGAGCGTTGCCATTCTTTGTAATCTTTAATTTTCTTTCCCTGCTCGTCAATACGCAGGGAGACGATATGGATGTGGGGCCTGCCGATATCCTCATGCCGGTAGATGATATAGGGTTGGTTGCCATATCCCATTTTTTCCATGTATTCCTGGCCGATAGCGGTCAACTGTTCATCGGTCAGCACATCGTCCGGGTGTGGATTTAATGAAATGTGGATAACGGGCTTCTCAGTCCGGCGGTTAGCCGCCAGATACGGTTCGAAGGAACGGATGCAGTGCTGGATGGTCGGATGGCCGTCTGCCGGTTCCATGATCCGGTTTCATGCCAGTGGCCGTGCCTGCTGCTTGTCCACTTTTTCTTGATTGTAGTATAATGCCCCGTAAACGGAGGCTCCTGATGTTATTTTTGCAACCATTGTTCAAATTCTTGGGTGAGACGGATAATCTCCCGGTTGAGAGATATTAGTTCAATAGTCAGTTGCTCCAATTTATAGAGCATGGCAAGAGCCTTCTTTTCGGATAGTCCGGTATGCAGAGCTTTGACTGCCTGGTTATAGTTTACTCCGATCCGGCGGTATTCGCTCTGCAGGTTGGTCAGCTTGATGTAGTAGTCCGTTGCCGCCTTATCTATTTTCACGACTTTCATCGGTTTGTCGAAAAGGGCGGCAAGGATGAACTGGGATTTATTATTAGCTCCCGAATTCTCAAAGAGCCTCTCAAACTCGATGTTCTGGAGTTCGTCCAGACGGAATCCGTAATAATAAGAATGAAGTTCTGATTCCTCTTTGGGATTCCGTCCGCCTCTTCATTTGCTCGAAGTGTCAGCCCGTCCGGGTTTGCGTGTACTATTGATTTTAGCCATATCTTTTCAGGTTTTATTTATCCGGCAGCAAAATAAGTGATAATTTTGATACGAACCTAAAATCGGAAAGTGACTACAAATGACAAGAGATGACTATTTGTGACAGGGGGTAAAAATACCCCTGTTCACTTCCCGTTTCCGCAAGCCGCGATGTTCTTTTCAAAGGTTTCCTTTAGTTTGGGCAGCAGGACGGAATAGTTCTTTTTGCGCCGGGCAAGGTCGGCACGCAGGTCATATGGTTTGGGAATGGCAACATTGAAGAGTTTCTCAAAAGCGGAAACGATACCGGCGAAAGAGAGGCGTTTGCCGCTTTCGTCCGTAATCAGCCCGCTGTAATCCAGCGAGGAGATCAGTTCCATCAGGTTGACCAGCGAACCTTTCCAATGGAGCGATGAAAGAAACGAGGAAGGTGTCGTGATGGTTCCGGGGTACTGTACACCAAAATTGACCAGCTCTATTTCCGCCTCCACCAGCAGGAGGCATTTGTCCAGATAGAATTCGGCTACTGCCGTGTGGAAATGTCCTGTTCGGGTGAATAACTTCTTTAGGGAAATCAGTTCTACCTTGCTGTGAAGCAGATGGCGCAGCCTTTCCGATACGGAAACCGATTCGATGGCGAGGTCGTAAAGGTATTGTTCATATTCGGTATAGGAGGAAGAGAATTCTTCATCGGAAACTGTCTGTTTTGGGCTTGAAGCCAGAGATAAATAATTGAATATACGGCATTCTGTAAATGGTTTCATACGGCATACATTTGATTTGTTTATACCGGAGTAAGCCAAATGAAATGCCTCTGCTATCGTTTAAAGCTCTATACCTTTTTAAAATACTGACAATCAACAATAAACAAATTTCATATAGAAACGGGTGTAAATAAAAAGTGTAAGCCGTCCTTGACAAGAATGTTAGGACGGCTTACACTTTTGTAAACCTCATTTGCTTCGGGTTATCCTCCGGTCAGTCGATGATATGGTATTTCCTTAGTTTCTCATACAGGGTAGTCCGGCTGACATTGAGCAACCGGGCCGCCTTGGAACGGTTGTCACCCGTCTTTTCAAGGGTCTGGAGAAGCAACGCCTTTTCTTTTTCTTCTTCCGTCCACTGCGTTTCTTCTTCTTTAGGAAGGGAGATTTCAAGGTTCAGGTCTGAAACGGAAATCCATTGCTCTTGGCAGATGAGTACGGCTCGACCTATTACATTCTTCAGTTCACGGATATTCCCCGGCCAGGGATATTCCAGCAGTGCCGCCTCTGCCAGCCGGTCAAAGCCACGAAACGATTTATGGGCCTTGGCGCAAGTGAGTTTCAAGAAAAAATAAGCCAGAGGAAGGATGTCTTCCCGGCATTCTGCCAGTGTAGGAATCCGCAGAGTGAACTCATTGAGCCGGTGGAACAGGTCTTCCCGGAAGCGTCCTTCTCCGATGGCTTTTTCCAGATTCTCATTGGTGGCGGCAACCAGCCGGATATCAAAAGAGTATTCTTTCGTGGAACCTACCGGCTTGCAGCGTTTCTCTTGCAAGGCCCTGAGCAGGAGCATCTGTGTCTTATAGGAAAGGTTGCCTATCTCGTCCAGAAACAATGTCCCTCCGTTAACGGCACGGAACAATCCGACCTTGTCGCTTTCCGCACCGGTAAAGGCTCCCTTCTGATGACCGAAAAACTCGGAGGCGGCAAGCTCATCGGAAATGGCCCCGCAGTCGATAGCCAGATACGGCTTGTTCTTCCGATGGCTCCGGGCATGTATCTCGGCTGCAATGTGCTCCTTCCCGGTGCCGGAAGCCCCACGGAGCAGAACGGAGATGTCGGCACAGGCAATCATCTCTATCAGACGGTACATCTCATGGGCTTTGGGGCTTTCACCTCGGTAGAACTCCTGTTCGTTATCGTTTTTATCCAGTATCTCCGTTATCAGAGCCAGGAGATTGTCTGGCTGCACAGGCTTACACAGGTAGTTGATGGCTCCCAGTTGCATGGTTGTCACCGCATTCTCCACCTGTCCGTAGTTGGTCATGATCAGAAAAGGGATAGAGTAGTACTTCTCATTCATCCATTTCAGGAGCGAGGTGCTATTTCCGTCCGGCAGGCGCAGGTCTGCCAGTATTAGGTCGAACTCCTTTTGCCCGATGGCTTTACGGGCATTCGCAAGGGTTGCCACGCATTCGGTTTTCATCCCTTTTTTCACCAGCCAGTTGCTGATGCTACGGCTGAACACAATATCATCTTCAATAATCAGGATTGTTTTCATAGGCTTTCCTCCCGTATTTTTCAGCGTATACTATCAGTTTTTCCACTGCCCGGATGATGTCCCGCATTTCCATGGATTGTCTATTGGTCCACTCTGTCGCAGGTTCTGTCACCAGTTCCCGTAAATGAGACAAGGGGAAATCCAGACGGACGGTTTCCCATAGGGGCAGGTTCTTATGCAGGATGGAGGCGGCGGCCTCCTTGTCTTGTCGGTCTAAGGCAGCGGTTAATGCGGCAAGGTCTTTCCGGCTCTCTTCGATAAACAGGGCGAGCATTTCCTCCCTGTTGTCCTCTCCTGAAAGGATGAGTGAGAAATCGGGAGCATACTCCTTTCTGTCTTTTTCTCCTATCACTTGTGCCACTGTATTTATCAGTTCTTCCATAGAGAATGGTTTATGGATGCAGCCCGAAAAGCCGCCCGACAGATACTCGTTGTCATCATCCACCCGTGCCGTTACCGCTATGACGGGGATTGTCTTTGCGTTCTCCATATTGGATGCCCGGAGCAGTTCAAGTATTCCGTAGCCGTCCGTTTCAGGCATCTGTATATCCGTCAGCAGCAGGTCATATCTTTGTGACCGTAGCCGGGTAACCAGTTCACGGCTGGTCTGGCAGCAGTCGCACCGCACTCCGTTACGGTTAAACATCTCTTTGGTAATGTTCAGTTGCATCCGGTCGTCATCAATGACCAGTACGTTGATTCCATCCAGATGATAATCAGTAGCGATGCGTGTCTCATCCATCTGGGTGGATTCATCCGCCTCAAGGAGTGGCAGGAATGCGGTAAACGTGCTGCCTTCACCCGGTTTGCTTTTTACGGTAAGGCTTCCCTGCATCCCGGAGACCAGCCTGCTTGCAATGGCCAGCCCCAATCCGAAACCGGGAACATTACGGGCATTGTCCAACCGTTCAAAAGCTGTGAATATCCGGGTTGTTTCTTCCTCCGTCATCCCGGTACCGGTGTCCTGTACCGAGAAATGCAATTCTTTATTCCGGTATTCCGCTTGCAGGCGGATTTCACCTTGCCGGGTGAATTTAATGGCGTTGGAAAGCAGATTGTTCAGGATTTGCTGGAGCTGGGAACGGTCACCGCTTACTACCACATCCAGACCGGAAAAGGCGGTTGTCAGCCGCAGCTTTTTCTTTTTGGCCAGCGAACCGTAGTTCCGGGCTGTTTCGCTGAAAAGGGTCTCCAGCCGGAAAATCGAAAGGATGGGTTTGTTCCTGCCGGTATCCAGCAGGTAGAATCCGATCAGCGTATTGACCAGCCCGATCATGTAATCGGAAGAATGGAGTATATTTTCCGCATACTCGTCCTTGCGGCTCTTCTTTTCTTCCCCGGGGAGCAGTTCGGCGCATCCTTTGATAGTAGCCAGTGGCGCACGAAGGTCATGAGCGATGGTGAGCATCATGCGTTTTCTGGATTGTAGGAGCTCCGTGTTCTCACGATTGGAGGCTTCCAGCTGACGCTGATACTGGTTTATCCTGTTCAGATCCCGGTGGATGATAAGATACAGGAGGACGGTCAGCAACGAGATGAGGACAGCCAGCAGAGAGACCGTATGGAACGAGCGGTCGCGTGTGGAAATGAATTGCCTGTAACGCTCATCAAGCCGTATTCCAGCATCCGCCTCAAAGTCCCTGACAATCCGGTGTAGCCTGTGGTTCAGGTCCGTGTTGTTACTGTACAGGAGGTCCATCTGTTCCAGCAGCCTTTCCCGTTCGGCTTTCTGCATGTCGGTCACCTCCCTGTCAAGGGAGTGCAGCATGCTCGTGACAGATGTGGTACCCTGATGTTTACCAATGGACTGTCGCTGGCGTTCCAGCTGTTCCTTCTGCTGCAGATAGGCCGATTTTTTCCTCCCGGGCCTGATGAATGACCAGAAACCCTTCTTCGGAGTTTCCTCCTCCTTCTTTTTCTCGGCAGGAAGGACATCCGCCTGCTGGATATGGGACACGATTGCCGGAATCTTGCTGTTCACGATCTCGCCGGTCTTGCGCAGACGCCCGAACGTGTCCATGACCGTGTCTAACAACAGTTCCTTTCTTTCCAGCAGCAGGCATAACGAATCTATGCGCGACTGTTGTTCGGGAGACTTCACATACCTTTTCAGTGTCTGCAACATGTTACAGACACTGTCTTTTTTTGTGTGGTAGAGTCCAAGGTCGCTTTCATCCCAGACGCTGACTGTTTCACCGTAAGTGGCCAGTCCCAGCAAGCCCGCGTATGTTTCTCCGGCCAGATGCCGGATACAGGCCAGTTCATGCTCATCCTGTCGCAGGCTGTTCCGCCTCGTCTGTTCCTTGCGGAAGATATGAATGGTCAGGACGAGCAGGAGAAGCAGTATGACATATCCTAAAAGGATTTTAAGTTTCAACCACATGGAAGTCTTCATTCTTATATTGGAATCCTACAAAAAGGCGTGTTCGCTCATATAAAAGGGAATAATAGAAACTTATGATAAAAGTTTATTACTGTTTCAAACCATTTGAGGATACCTCGCAAGTTTGCTATCACACAGTTGATCTTTTAATCTTTTTTTATACTCACAGAAAGGATAGGAACCTGCTTTTTATGACTGAAACATATCACATCCCCTTTATTGGACATTACATTCTCATTCGATCATATTGTTTTCATTTCGGCTCATCCGTTTCTTCACCCGTTCTACTGCTTCCGATACAATTTCTTTGTTTTCAAAGCGTTGTGTATAATTGGTATAGTCTGGATGAATCCGTTTGTAGGTCGGGTCAAGAAACAAAGGACTGGAAATAATATGGTCCGCTGTCGAACGGTTACAACAGAAAACTATATTTTCAACTCCCGCCAGCCGGGTCAGTGCCTTTACATCCGTGTCATGTGGCTGCAATGTCATCGGATCCGTGAAAAAGAACAAATAATCAATCTCTCCTTCCACAATACGTGAGCCCATTTGCTGGTCACCACCTAAAGGACCGGATTTCAGAATCGTGATATCCCATTCTGTTTCAGGATGTTTCTCTTCGAGCGCTTTTTTAATGAGTGTACCGGTGGTTCCCGTACAATAGAACTTATGCCCTATCAGACGTTCCGAGTTCCAAAGAACCCATTCTATCATGTCCTTTTTCATTGCATCGTGTGCAACCAGACCGATTTTACGAACAATTGTTTTCATCATAATAATAAAATATGGTTTATGTGATAATATAATTAACAATATCCAACAGCTTTATAAAAAACAGGAGAATGACTGTATGAGTTTGAGCAGCTCCTTGTTCGCCCGGCTGTCCACGGTGGCTTCCCGCCTCTCCTCAAACAAAGTAAGCGTTGCGGAGCATTCCCCGCAGATATCAATGCCGACTACACGTTCCTTTCGAAGGACAATTGCCAGTAATTCCTCCAGTTCCTGCAGGCTGAAAGACCCTTGATCCCAGTCTGTTACTGCGGATGCCGGGTTCAGGACATCCTTGTCTATGGACAAGTAAACCGGTCCTTCAATATACGCAGAGGAGAAATTGCGCCAGCCCTTCTCGTGAGCTAACGTCGCTTCGCTATAAAAACTGACTCGTTGTCCGTATTCTTCCGGTACGGTGCGTATCAGTTTGTCCGATGCACCGACTATCACCACTTTCTTGCAAAGCATATTCCAGTCTAACATGTCTTTTACCCAGCTCCCACAAGAAAGCATGCCCTTGAACAAGGGAGGCTGCATGTCGGGGTGATGGTCGAATACAATCAGAGAGAACGGAACTCGAAGTTTGTCTGTCCATAATTTGGTCAGGTAATGATAATTGCCCGAATCAATGAAATGGATACCTTCCGCTGGATAACCGGCAATCACCCGCTTCAATTTTCGTATCCCCTCCTTGTCACAGTAACCTCTCGTTCCAGAAAGGTGACGGCAGTCTAGCCAAATGAACTGATTGTTCCGTGCAAATACCTCATGGGCATACACACCGGTGAAGTTCATGATGACAACCGGCCAGACGGTTTCTCGGTCCGCCTTCTTCTTACACCGTCCATTTGTCAGTAACTCTTGCTTATTCATGTCCGTTCAGAACCATCGTACATAACAAAAATCTTGCCGGTGAGGTAACAGGGGATGGTTGGGATACATTCTGAATGCCTGTTTGAAGCTTCCAGCGCTGAACATTCTGGTTATTGCCTTGAAAGTGTATAGGTTTCCGTCTTTGGATGTCAAAGAAAAAGGAATGACCTCATGGATGCGATCCTCATTCTCCTCATGCCGTATAATGACCGATTCCAATCCGATCGCGTTGTCCAGCCCTTTCTCGTCAATGACGACCGTCATCTCGTATTCCTTACCAGCCTCCACCGTGGCGTCCAATCCTTTTCCCGCATTCACGGAAACGATTTCCACGGCATTCCATCTGCTGTCGACAGCTGCCTTCCAGCCGGCAAGCGTTTTCGCCTTTGCATAATTGTCCGCCGCCAAAACATGAAAGTGTTCCGACAACTTGTTGTAAAATCCGTCATAGTAGTCATCCAGCTGTCTTTTCATCGTGAAGCGGGGAGCTATTTGCGCAACCGAGTTCTTGATGTACTTGACCCAGGTTTCCGGATAGTCTTTTTCTTTCCGTTCATAATATAACGGCAGGATATTATGTTCCAGCAGGAAATAAATTGTTTCCGCATCCAGTTGGTTCTGGTACTGTTCATCCTGATAGGTGGCCTTGTCGGTGATGGCCCATCCCGCCTCCTTGCGGTAGCCTTCGTACCACCAACCGTCCAGCACGGAGAAGTTGAGTACGCCGTTCATCAGAGCCTTCTCACCGGAAGTTCCGGAAGCCTCCGCAAGACGGGTGGGAGTATTCATCCAGATGTCAACCCCAGAAATAAGATGCCGTGCCAGGTCCATGTCATAATTCTCAAGGAAGATGATTTTACCCAAGAATTCAGGACGGCGGGATATCTCCACAATCTGCTTGATGAGCCCTTGCCCGGCAGTGTCGTTTGGATGGGCTTTTCCTGCAAAGACAAACTGTATGGGATGTTCCTGATTGTTCACAATCCGCGCCAGACGATCCAAATCGGTAAACAAAAGATGAGCTCTTTTGTAAGTTGCAAAGCGCCTTCCGAAGCCGACAAGAAGAGCATTCGGATTAAACTTCTCGAAAATGGAGACACCCAATGCCGGGTCAACCTGGCTTTTGAGCCAGTCCCGGCCGCATTTCCACTTGATGTAGGATATCAGTTTGGTTTTCAACCTTTTCCGCATGTTCCATATCTCTTCATCGGGTATATTATAAACGCCTTTCCATATTTCCTGATTGGACTGGTCGTTCATGAAATTCTCATCGAAATTGTCCTTAAACAGCTTTTTCCACTCCGCCGTACACCAAGTGGGAAAGTGTACGCCATTCGTCACATAGCCCACATGGTTCTCTTCCGGGAAATAGCCTTTCCAGAGAGGCGCGAACATCTGCTGTGAAACGGACTTGTGCAGCTTGCTGACACCGTTTACCGCCTGGCTGGTTTTGCAGGCGAATACCGACATGCAGAAACGTTCTCCCTTGTTGCCCGGAGTTTGCCGTCCGAGGTTCATCAACTCGTCCCACGTAATGCCCAGCTTATCAGGATATCCTTTCATATATTTATTGAAAAGCCCCTCATCGAAATAGTCATGGCCGGCAGGCACAGGTGTATGCACAGTGTAAAGCGAGGAAGCCCTAACCAGTTCCATGGCTTGTCCGAAGTCCAGGCCTTCGGATATATAGTCGCATAACCGCTGGATATTGATCAGTGCGGCATGCCCCTCGTTGCAGTGATATACATCTTTCTCGATGCCCAATACTTTTAATGTCATCATTCCTCCGATGCCGAGCAGTATTTCCTGCTTGAGCCGGTTTTCCCAGTCACCGCCATACAGGTGATGGGTAATCGGACGGTCGAACTCGCTGTTCAGTTCATTGTCCGTATCCAGCAGGTAGAGGGAAACACGTCCCACATTGGCCTTCCATACATTGGCATGGACCGTGAAACTGTCGGCATAGGGAACATGGATTACCAGTTGTCGCCCGTCAGGCTGCATCACTTTCTCTATCGGAAGCTGCCCGAAATTCTGTGGGTCATAATGAACCTGTTGCTGCCCGTCCATCGCCAGAGCCTGGTCAAAATAGCCATAACGATATAAAAGCCCTACAGCGCAGAGGTCTACGTTACTGTCCGAAGCTTCCTTCAGATAGTCACCTGCCAATATGCCCAGACCGCCGGAATAGATTTTAAGAACCCTGTCCAGACCATATTCCATGCTGAAATAGGCAACTGACGGACGGCTGTGGTCCGGCTCCACATCAAGATACGCCTTAAAAGTGGAATATACGTTTTCCATCTTACGCATGAAGTTTCCGTCATGTGTCAGTGCCTCCAGCTCTTCATAATCCATCCGTTCCAGAAACAGTACCGGATTCTGTTCCGCCTCTTCCCATAGTTCCGGGTTCAAACCACTATATAAACTCTTCGCATCCTCGTTCCAGGTCCACCAAAGATTATGTGCCATCTCCGCAAATCTCCGCAATTCTGCCGGAAGGTGTGAACCGACTGTAATCTCCCTCCATTGTGGGACGTTTACATGATAACTTGAATATTCCATAACATTTTACTTATTTGATAGTTCATGATTTTTTTCTGTGGAGGTTTCTCCTGTTTCCGGTTCTTCCTGTGGAAATGTCCCGGCTGTACCCTGGAAATTCTCGAGGAACTGTTTTTCCATACTTAGCGATCGTTTCCGTATCCGCTTGGAAAAATAGATAACGACAATGATCAGGAAAGATAATATCAGTCCTGACCCCAAAGCGACATTGAAAAGACGGATGATGATACCCATTACGATAATGATACAGATCAACACCTTGATCACTATCATTGATACCAGCAGCCCCCTGTTGAACCTGTTGTCCGCCCAAAGTTTGCGGAATTCGACGGAATTGTTTTTCTTCATGATGATGGCGCACAAAAACGGGGATATGATAAGGAGGACAAGAACGAAGCTCAGCAGGCTTCCTTTCATCCCCGGAATACGTCCCATTACCAGAGGATACGCATAGGAGAAGAACAGCGCTATGAAAAACAGGCATACCACCAGATAAAGGGTGACGGATACCAACATGGACCTGATGAGCTTGTGCCAGGAGCCTTGATGTCTTGTGGTCATTGTTCCAGAAGAATAATGCGTCAGGTAATCTTTCAGGAATTGTGGCAAGTGCCTGTCTGCAAAACAGTAGACGGGATCCGACAGTCTTATCATATAAGGAGTAAGGAAAGTGGTGATGACCGATACTGCCACTATGACCGGATAAAGGTATTTGTCCATTACATTCAGACTGATTCCTAACGAAGCGATGATGAACGCAAACTCACCCACTTGTGCCAGGGAAAAGCCGGCTTGTATCGCAATCTTTAGCGGTTGTCCGGAAAGCAACACGCCGAAACTCCCGAACAGGACCTGCCCGCATAGGACCAGTGCCGTCAGGATAAAAACAGGAACGGCATATTCCCATATCATGGCAGGGTCGATCATCATTCCCACTGATACGAAGAAAACGGAGGCGAACAGGTCCTTTACCGGTTGCACGATATGTGCGATTTCTTCCGCTTTATCTGTTTCTGCCAGCAGGGATCCCATGACGAACGCACCCAGCGCGGCGGAGAATCCCGCCTTTGTCGCTATCATCACCATTCCCAGGCATAGTCCCAGGGAGGTTGTCAACAGTATTTCATTGCTAATAAAGCGGTTCAATCTTTTCAGAAGGGTAGGAATCAGATAGATTCCCAATGCTGACCAGAAAATAAGAAAGGCCGCAAGTTTCAATATGCTCTCCAGCATTTCGAAGCCTTCAAAATGCTTGCCTACAGCCAATGTGGAGAGGACCACCATCATGATTACCGCCACCACGTCCTCAATGATTAGTATCCCCAGGACAATACCGGTAAATTTCTGATCGAGAAGCCCCATGTCACTGAATGCTTTGAATACGATGGCGGTGGAGGACATGGACAGCATTCCGCCCAGAAAGATACAGCTCGTGTGTGAGAAGCCCATCGCATTGCCTGCCGTATATCCCAGGAACATCATGCCGCAGACGATGATAACAGTGGAGAATATGGCCGAGGCTCCCACACTTATCAGCTTTCTGAACGAGAAATCCAGTCCTATGGCGAACAGGAGGAAAATAACACCGATATCCGCCCATATCTTGATATTGGCCTGGTCGGAAACAGTCGGGAATAGGGAAATGGAAGGACCTGCCATAATACCGGCCACAATATATCCCACTATGACCGGCTGTCCCAGCCATTTGAAAATGACGGTTATGATACCGGCTATAATCAAGATAGTGGCAAGGTCTGATATTAAAGGGGCAACTTCCGACATAGGAGTAACATTTTATATGGACAACTCGTTAAGGACACGGATCAGGTTTTTGTCAATGGGCTTGTCGTTCTTGATAGCCTGGTCAAAAGGAACATAGACAATCTCATTGTTATGTATGCCTACCATGATATTGTGCTGGTCCTCCATCAGGGCCTGTATGGCGGCCTCACCCAGCCGGCTGGCCAATATGCGGTCGTTGGCACTTGGCGCTCCTCCCCGTTGTAGATGTCCCAGGATAGAGACCCTGACATCATATCCGGGGTATTCCCTTTTTACCCGGTCGGCATAGTGCATGGCTCCGCCATTCTTATTGCCCGGGCTTTCCGTCACGATGACGATGCTGCTGTTCTTGGTCTTCCGGAATCCGCGTCCGATAAAAGTCTCCAGCTGATCCGCATCCGTCCGGTCTTCCGGAATAATGGCGGCCTCGGCTCCCGAGGCTATTGCGCTGTTCTGGGCGAGGAAACCGGCGTCGCGTCCCATCACCTCGACAAAGAAAATTCGGTCGTGCGAGGTGGCTGTATCCCGGATTTTGTCCACACACTCCACAATGGTGTTCAGGGCCGTATCATATCCGATTGTAAAATCGGTACCGTACAGGTCATTGTCGATGGTACCGGGCAGTCCTATGCACGTGACAGGGTATTCCTCGGCAAATATGCGGGCTCCAGTCAGTGAGCCGTCGCCCCCGATGACTACCAGCGCCCCGATTTTTTCTTTCCTCATGGTATCGTATGCCTCTCTGCGTCCTTCCGGGGTGGTGAACGCTTCGGAACGTGCCGTTTTCAGGATGGTTCCCCCACGCTGGATGATGCTGCTCACATCCTCGGTCGTAAGTTCCCTGGACTCGCCCGCTATCAGGCCTTCGTACCCTCTGTAAATTCCTTTGACTTTGAAGCCGTTGAAAATGGCGGTACGGGTCACGGCACGGATTGCCGCATTCATTCCGGAAGCGTCCCCTCCGGAAGTAAGGATTCCTATATATTCATCTTTTTTCATCTATCTCAGTTCTTGTTTTGTTTCATTCTGCCAATATAGCTTTCAGTTTTTTCCGGCAGTGAAAAATACGGCTCTTTATGGTTCCCAAACTCACACCGGTTCTTTCCGCTATCTCACGGTATTTGAACCCTGACAGGTACATCTCAAAAGGTATGAAATGCGACTCCGGTATACTTTTGATGGCATTACGTATCTTTTCCAGGTCATAGTTCCTGTCCACCTCCTCTGTACGGGACTCGTCCATGATCCGCGAATAATATGCAGGATCGGAGGATATGTACAGACGGGTATGACCGACCTCCGCCCGGTAACCGTTGATAAACGTGTTACGCATGATGATAAACAGCCACCCTTTGAAATTTGTGTTCTTGTTGTAACTTTCTTTGTGAAGCATTGCCTTGAGCAGGGTATCCTGCAGCAGATCTTCCGCCTTCTCCCTGTCCGCTGTCAGTTTGTACGCGAAACGGAACAGTTCGTCCTGTACGCTAAGCAGCTCTTTTTCAAAATTGAATTCCTTCATCGGTTGTGCCGGTTCCCTGTTCCGGAAGTGCCTGTTAAAGGCCGGACGGCTCTCCGGACAGGAAAAGCCTGTCCGGCCTTACACCATTCCAGATATGGAATTATTTAACCTCGATAGCCTTGGAAGTTTTTTGTTTTTCTTCCTCCTTCACTTTCGGGATTTCAATGGACAGGATCCCGTGTTCGACTTTTGCGGAAATCTTATCCTTCTCCACGTTTTCAGGTAGCAGGATGGTCTGCTGGAACTTGGAATAAGAGAATTCGCGGCGGAGATACTTCTTGTCTTTCTTCTCCTCCTTCTTCTCTTCTTTCTTTTCCATGCAGATTGTCAGGTTGTTGTTTTCGTCAACATTCACCTTGAAATCATCCTTCGTCATTCCGGGAGCCGCCATTTCAACCTTGTAGTCCTTGTCATTCTCAATGACATTGATGGCAGGAGCCGTAACTCCCGTTTTTGCCAGCCACTCATTCTCGAAGAAATCGTTAAAAATACTCGGCAACCAGTTTGAATTTGTTTTTACAGGTACCATTTTTACCTCCTTTTTTAAATTGTTAATAAATAAAATATTCAAAAAGACAATACAAATCAGTCTGATTGACTGACTCTTATCGTCTGATCATACCTTGTTCGGCTACAGCCTCCGTTCGTCTCCGTATCTCCTCCTGGTCTCCGAGGAAATAGTCCCTGACAAGCACCGGCCGTTCATCAAATTCGAATACATAAGGTACTGCCGTGGGCAGGTTCAAGAGGGATATGTCCGTATCGGAAATATTCTTGAGATGCTTGACTATCCCGCGCAGACTGTTTCCATGGGCAACGACAAGCAGGTTGTCCCTATGCATCAATGTGGGTAGGATGACACATTCCCAATAGGGCATGACACGCATGACGGCATCCTTCAGGGATTCAGTCCGTGGCAGTTCCATTTCGGGAACACCGGCGTAACGGGTGTCGTTCCCCGGATAGCGGGGATCGTCTTCCTTCACCGGCTCGGGCGACACGCCGTAACTTCTCCGCCAGATATGGACTTGTTCCTCGCCATATTTGTCTGCTGTCTCCCTTTTGTTAAGTCCCTGAAGTATGCCGTAGTGTTTCTCGTTCAACCTCCAGCTTTTCTCCACCGGGATCCAGTCTTCATTGAGACGGTCCAGAACACAATTCAACGTTTTCACAGCCCGTTTCAGATAGGATGTGTAAGCCGCCTCAAAAGAGAATCCCGCTTCTTTCAGCATATCACCGGCTTTACAGGCTTCTGCGATCCCCTTATCACTCAGGTCTACATCGGTCCAACCGGTAAAGCGGTTTTCCTTGTTCCATAGGCTCTCGCCATGTCTCAACAATACGATCCTTTTCATGCCATATAGTTTTTATGCAACGGTTATCGAAGGATCCAGATAGACATCCTGAATGGTGTTCAGAAGCGAGACCCCGTCTTTCATCGTCTTCTGGAAGGCTTTTCTCCCACAGATAAGTCCCATACCTCCGGCACGTTTGTTCACCACTGCGGTTACGACGGCATCATGCAGGTCAGATGTCCCATGGGACTCGCCCCCCGAATTGATCAGGCCAACCCTTCCCATATACCCGTTGGCCACCTGGTAGCGGCAGAGGTCTATCGGATGGTCGGAGACCAGTTCCGTATACATACGCCCGTCGGTCTTACCGAATCCGATGGCTTTAAAACCTCCATTGTTGGACGGCAGCTTCTGCTTCACGATATCAGCCTTGATGGTGACCCCGATATGGTTGGCCTGCCCTGTCAGATCTGCTGCCGCATGATAGTCAATCCCGTCTTTCTTAAAACTGCTGTTTCTCAGATAACACCACAATACCGTGGCCATCCCCAACTCATGGGCATATTCAAACGCCTGTGAGACCTCCACAATCTGGCGGCGGCTTTGTTCCGAACCGAAATAGATAGTTGCCCCCACGGCAACGGCACCCATGTTCCATGCCTCCTTCACTGTACCGAACATGACCTGGTCATAACTGTTCGGATAAGTCAGCAGCTCGTTATGGTTCAACTTCACGATGAAAGGAATCTTATGGGCGTACTTACGTGCCACAGCTCCCAGAACTCCGAATGTGGATGCCACGGCGTTGCATCCTCCCTCGATAGCGAGTTTCACAATGTTCCCGGGATCGAAGTAAAGAGGATTGGGTGCAAAGGATGCTCCGGCAGAATGTTCTATCCCCTGATCCACCGGCAGGATGGAGACATACCCGGTATTGGCCAGACGCCCGTGCCCGTACAGGGCTTGCAGGCTCTCCAAGGTGCGTATATTCCTGTCGGAATCCACCCATGCCTTGTCTATCATATTCGGCTCGGGGATATGGATGAGTTTCTTGTCTATTGTCTTGCATACATGGTCCAGGTAGTATCCTGCCTGCGTTCCCAACAAATCAATAATCGTGCTCATGTCAGTCGTTTTTTTATTCCAAATCAGGACTGGCGTTCCCCCAGTTTTGCATCCATGAAAAGGATGCCGCTCTCTCCGGCTTTCTTCATCAGGTTTACGATGTTCAGGAAATTCGCCTCTTCCTCCACCTGCTCCCTGACAAATCCCCAAAGAAAATCACGGGTGGCATTGTCTTTCTCCTCGGAAGCCAGATGTACCAGTTCGTCAATCAATCTGGAAACATGTCTCTCGTGTTCCAAGGCATGTTCAAAGACTTCGGTGGGACTGCCCCAACCCTGTGGAACCACATCGACCTTGTCCACTTTTGCCTCCGCCTCACGTTTGGCCATATATTCGGCGATGGCACATGCGTGTCCTGTCTCTTCCGCCGATTGCTTGCGCATCCAGCGGGCCATGCCGGAAAAACCTTCCTTTTCCAGATAGAAGGACATTGAAAGATACAGGTTGGCGGACCATAATTCCGCAGTAATCTGCCCGTTCAGGGCCTTTTGTAAATTCTCGGTCATAATGAATCTAATTTTTAATGTTGGTACTATTTTTTATTTTTCATATTCAGGGGCAAGCGTGTGCTTGTCTCAAAATATCTGTCAGGACAGGTTGCATCCCGTTTATGAAACATTCCACGGCGATGACCATCAGAATAAGCCCCATCAGTCTCATCATCACATTATTTCCGGTTTCTCCAAGAATTTTCAAAAGCCGCGTTGACACGCAAAGGATAATGAAAGAGAGGAGACAGACTAGGGCGATCACGCAAACCAGTGCAATTTTGAAAATATGCTCAGGGGCATCTTCCATCAGTGTTATGCCGCTTGAAATTACACCCGGACCGCACAGCATCGGAACGGCAAGAGGCGTGACGGTGATGTTCCTGGAATATTCTTTTTTCTCGTTCTCGTTCAGTTTCACATGGGTGAAGTGTGCCTGCAGCATGTCATATCCGATTTTAAAGATGATGATACCTCCCGCAATCCGGAAACCATTGGTCGAGATCCCGAAAAAATGGAACAGGAACCTGCCGCACAAGGTGAAAAGTACCAGTATGACGAACGTGAGGGCGCAGGATTTTAAGGCGATGCTCCGGCGTTCTCCGGCACTCATGCCCTCGGTCATCTGCAGGAAAACCGGCATCACTCCGAGGGGGTCCATCAATGTGAACAACGAAGTGAAACACAACATTGAGTATGCGAATATATCCATAGGATGATACTTGTTTTATTTTTAGACCATTATTTTCTCTGTGAACAATAAACTCCGGTCAGGTTACACGATTTGACACATCATATGAAGCAGGGCAGCCTGCGTTCATATTCCATGGCCAGGATACGCAACAATTCCATAAACGCCGTACTTACATATATCCGTTTTGTGTACAGCCCCTTGATGAAAGAATGGATGGATGAATCCGTATTCTGGCATAGTACGTGAAGTTCGGATATCTGACGGGATATATATTGTTCATGTTCAAGCAGGGTGTTCAAGGCAGCCAGCGGTGTCGGCCATTGCCGGATGTCGCGCCTGATTTCATGGATGGTTACAGCACCTCCTTCATGATAGATGCGGTTCATCATCTGATAGACCTTGCCCATATTGTCCTGTGCCTGTGCACTTAGCCATGAGGCCAATATCAGAAGTTGCTGCCCCTCAAAATAGACCTGCAATGACAGGTACAGGTTAGTTGACCAGATTTCTGTATTGATCAATGTGTTCATCGCATATTCAATTCGTTTATCCATGGCTGTTCTGATATTTGAAATTAGACAAAATAAATCGTAATTCATATCCTGCAATAATCATGAATTTATGTGATAGCATCTGTAAATCGGACTCTTATGGAGTTGTAAAATGAATTTTAATGCTTGCGAGACAAATAGTCATAAAAATGTATAATTATCATGCCTTTTTGTCACAAGATCCCTACAACATTCTCAACAAGATATCCAGTTCTTTCTCTATCATGTTGATCTTGTCGTATATGTAATCCAGCGTATTATGATAGTGCAGGTAGGCCCTGCATTCCTGCAATTCCCTTGACAGGGAGAGTATTTGTTGCCAAAGTTCCTCTTCTGTATGTCCAGGGGGATTATTGAATGCCATAAATGGATTCAGAGAAACTGTTTGGCATGTAATTTGTGTAATAATAGCCGCAAGTCCCGAAAAGGGGCAGGAATGGAAACAAAAAGGCAGAGAATTCCACTAAAGACAGTAACAGACAGAGGAATGAAAACGGAAGGCAGGACCTGTCCGGTTTTGAAACAAATTGCTTTCATAATGCGATTATATGACAACTCTGTTCCCTGAAGTTGTGTTTATATAAAGTTAAGCGTGGGAACTTTGGTATTACCATTCAGAAGTATCCCCATACTCAACAACATATAATACACAAAGCCCCACGCCTATATATGCTAACAAGATATAATAGTGCATAGGGACACCTGATGTATTATCCAATTGTTGTCTTGAAATTGGGGATTTCCTGAACATGGATAATGCCTAACGCTTACTGTTATTAATCTTTTTTGGTAAAAGACAAGGCAAAAATACTAAAAGAATTGATTCGCGTCAATAAAAATCCAACTTTTTTATTATTTTACTCTCTGCGCCACTGAATTTCATCGCTCTCCGCTCTCCAAATCCCGTGCCCTTCAGCGATAAGTAATCCTGAGTTCATCAATTGCCTCATAAAAGAGCTTTTGTACATCCTAAAATCCGCAACCTGTAATATTTTTGATATCTGGGGTTGCAGATACCTCTCTAAAACGACTCGTTTTCGTAAAGAACCCTAATGGTGCAGTCGCAAGAGACAAAATCCCCTTACCCCATGATGCGACTTGAGGCAATACGCAAAAGGCCACGAAGATTTGAGGCTACCCAAAATCAAATTTGAAGGCCATCATGTATGCCATTGCTTGTGTATATGTTCAGTATGTGCTGTCTTGCAGTCTTAATCCATTTTGCAGGGACAGAAACATACTTGAATACAAAAGTTTTGATTCTGCTTGTGCGTTTAAGTCCAAAGCTCTTCATGTTTGCGTCAGATATGAGGTGTCTGTAAAAGTTTCGTATTAAAGCGGTCAGAAGCAGGAACACCGTGTTTTCCGCCATGAACGATTTTGGCAGCCGTTTCCAGCCAAAGCCGTTGTTCATGTCGTCCAATACACGCTCAGCACCGCCACGCTTGTTGTAATACTCCACGATGTCACGGTCTGTCGAAGTATAGTCATTTGTCAGTATGCATCTGTATGTATATTCCCCTTCCCACAGGTCGAGTTCCTTGTTGATGCTTCTTTGCCGCTGTATGACAAGGCGGTACGCTTTGCCGACCCATTTCTCTGCAATGATGGAGCATATCTCAAACTCGTGACCGTTTATGTATTCGGTCTTCCATCCGCGCAAGGCAAAGATATCGTCATACAACGATACACACCTGTTTGCGCGGATATAAAAATGCCGACTGTGCTTCTCCACCATTTCCACCATAGCCTCAGAGCATGAGCCACAATCCATCCTCGCACGGTTTATATGTATTCTGGCATTCTCCAAACGCTCAAAAATACGTTTTAGAGTGTCTTCCTGATGGAAACGGACATTGGTATTGCCGTCGCGGTTCTCTATCCCGACGATGACATCGCCGACCGTTGCTATTCCTGGACTGTAACCGGTAAACTTCTTGTAGGTCATTTTTGCGTCAAATTTCTCCGTCTCAATGAACTGGTGGTCAAAATCAAAGTCATATTCATTGTCTGGCAGCAACTGTCCAGTTGCCAGCAATGCATTGACAAGCAGATTGTTAAGGTCGGAAGCCACGTTGAAGTCGTAGCTTTTGCCCGAATCAGACCTGTAGGTCAGATTCGGTGTGGTCAATTCACGAATGGCCCTAAGTATTGTGTCTGCGCTGCATGTACGGAGGGGTGGATGCAAGCAAAGTGCTTCCATAAGGTGTGAGGTCACGTCTTCGACACATGACCCTCCACAGAAATATACGCACATCAGAGAACGTATTATCTCGCTATATTGATAGCCATACACTTTGCTACGCAAACCTAAAGTAGAGTCTATTGTACAAGACAACATCCTGTCGAATTTCTCCATAATTGGAAATATACCACCAAAAGATGTGAGTTTCTCGGATTTTATTTGTACTTTTACCATGCTTGATGAGGTTTTGTTTGACTATTTTTGCAACACTAAGTTAAGTGAATCCTTTGACATGACAAAATCCTGAGCCGCTCGGCTTTGCCGCTTGGCTTGTCCAAGAACTTTTTGTTGTTCAGGATATTATAAAAGTTAAAATTTATAGTGTTGCGGAATTAAGGTAATAACAATACTATGAAATCGTTATTCATATTACAACTTGTATGTTGCGTCATTACAGCCATGCTAGCATTGCAATTAGCCATGGCAAGTTTGCAGGTGAGATGGAAGGTGTGGCGCTACGAAATATCAAGATGGATTCTCGTTGCATCCATGCTATTCTTCTCCGTCCACTACCTCTTACAGATGATTCATGGACTCCGTGCACAAGGTACCGATGTGGGCGCAGCATTCAACATATTGTTCTATACTCCAGTGGCATTTGCCATCACTCTCTCCATAATCAACATAGAGAGCACAGGCAACAAAGTGCGACGGTATTGTTTACGTGGTATGATGGCATACATACTCATCGCCATAGTTTTCGTCATTGGCATGTTCAAAAGTCAAAGTTTACACATTGGCAATATGCTCTATGTGATGCTCGGTCTTTTTGTGGCTAGCATGGCATATTTTATTCTTATCATTCGCAAAGAAACAAAAGCCCGAAAGCAGAAGCTCATGGAGAATTTCGGAATCGACTTGATTCCATACGTGCGCTATTCGCAAGCCAGCATCATTTTGCTATACTTTGCTGCTGGACTCCTTCCTGTAGCAATCCTCTTCAATACCTTATTATATATAATAGGTCCCTTGATATTACTCTCTGTCATCTTTTTCGTCCACACTTTCATTGCTATGGGCTATTACATCACACCCAAAGAAGTCATTCCTGAGGAAAATGACGCAGAAGCAAAAGTCACGGAAGCAGAAGACATGAAAGACGGCAAGAACACTCATGGCACAAATATCTTGACAGCTAATAGAAAGATGGAAATAGAATTAGCCCTCAAGAAATGGTGTGAAGAGGGATTTTATAAGGACTATGAAGTTAACATCTATTCGCTAGCTACCAAGTTGGGATACAAGAAAAACGAACTGACAGAATACTTCAATCAGTCAGAATACACCAATTTTAGAACCTGGCTTAGCGACATTCGTTTTAATGAGGCTGTTCGCATGATGAAAGCCAACCCCGAATATAGCATTGACGCTATTTCCACAGAGTGCGGTTTCTCATCCCACACATGGATTTATCGTATATTCAAACAAAAAACGGGCATGTCACCTAGCCAATGGCGCAAACAGTTTGCCTCCATCTAAATGCGTATTTTTGTAATTTCGCATTAAATAGCATTTAAAAGAGGTGTGTCAGCGTTTTGACACAACCTCTACTTAAAAGATTTAATTTACAATAGTATTGCGGAATTAAGGTACATGAAACCGATAACCTGTCATAGTGGCATTGGGAAAAGCCGTTCAGACGATCCGCATCATGGTCGGCAAAAGATCTAAAGTGACCTCTTTGGCTGTCTTGCGCTTGGAGACATGAATCATTTCAAGCACCTTTATGACGTCTTCAGACTTCGTGCCACGTATCATGGTCACAAGTGTACCTCTGCCACCACGTCCCGCACGATTAGTGACAACAGTATATAATTCTCCGCAGCTTAAAGAAGTCTCGTCAATACAAAGGCTAGGGACCTGAGGTTGTGCCCGCATTCTGACACATTTACATTTGTAGTATTAAATATCCCAATAAAAATATAAGTGTATATTGTAATGGGATCTTAATAGAGGATTAAAAAATAAATACTTAATGGGCTGTTTCTTATGAATTCTACTGAAATCTTATAATAATTGCTCAAAAAATCACATTCTTTGTATACGTAATATCCTAATTTTGGAACGCAAATTAAAAGAATATTAATAAACTAAATTATCTGATTTATATGACAAAATTAAGATGTATGCTTTGTTGCCTGATGATCTGTACTATTACTATTGATGCTAGGACTGTTAATGATATATATAAAAGAATATCTGCACAAGTCTCCTTGAAGGTTCCCGGTAATCAATCACGAAACTATTCCCTTGCTTTTCAAGGAGCCGTTGATGATAAGGGAATCTATCTGTTAGAGTCTGAAGAAAAAATACCATTAATCATTACAGAGAGAATAGAACGTGACAATGTTAAATGTGTAATGGTAGTAAGTATTACGGCATTGGAAGACGTGTACTTTAATTATCAACAACAGTTGAAAACAGGCTTCCGACATAATGACTGTATGTTTTATCTACCAGGATTCTGGTATAGTCGCAATTTACGTTCTCCTAAAGGTGCTCCTTCATTTCATATATCAGAGAGTTGGCTGGTACGTGAGGATCGTCTGAGCTCACCCCTTACCGGTATCTTCAATCAGAAAGATGGACGTTATATGACTGTGGCACGCAAGGACGATTTTCAATGGGATGCCCTTGCTACCCACCAAACAGGCGAAATCATCCTCTCGGGCAAAACGTCCCTAGGGTTCACCGGCTTTGAGAGCCATGACGGAACATCAACACTATCTTTTGGATTTCCTTACCGAGAAGCTCCTAAAACCTATATTCGTAAGTTGACGCTGGCTCCGGAGGTTACATCTTTCCAATATCTAAAAAAAGGAGAAACAGTACTCCTGACCTGGGAATTTATCGAGGGGCAGGCTACAGACTACTCAGATTTTATTTGCCATACTTGGGAATATTGTTATGATACATACCGTCCCCAACCTGTGAAAATACCTTTTTCTCCAGAAGAGATAAAAGGAGTGCTGAGCAATTATTTTGTGGAAAGTTTTGTTGGGGACAAAGCTCTTGCCTATTACTCCAGCCCTGAAATGAAAGTGGCAGCCTGTGCCAACATGAATGTAGCAGAGATAGGTTTTGTCGGTCGCGTACTTCTAAACGCTTTCAATGCATGGGAGTTTGGCAATGAGAATGGACGTGATGACCTTGCAGCTAGCAGTAAAAAGATATTTGATAGTTACTTAGAAAATGGCTTTACGGAAACCGGTTATTTGCGTGAATGGGTAAATCTGGAAAATGATAGTGATGTGAAAGAAGAACGCCCAGTGCATAGCATACGTCGTCAGTCGGAAGGAATTTATGCCATGTTTCATTATCTGAATTATGAACAGAAGTATAAACGTCACCATCCTGATTGGGAACAACGCTTAAAGAAAATGCTCGATATGTTCTTGCAACTGCAAAATCCAGATGGAAGTTTTCCACGTAAATTCCATGATGACTTTACAGTTGTTGACGGAAGTGGAGGAAGTACTCCATCCGCTACATTACCTCTGGTTATGGGATATAAATATTTTAAGGACAAACGCTATCTGTCCGCTGCCCGGCGTACTGCGGAATATCTGGAAAAAGAGCTTATATCAAAGGCTGACTATTTCTCCTCTACGCTGGATGCAAACTGTGAGGATAAGGAAGCTTCCCTCTATACCGCTACGGCAACTTACTATTTATCATTGATAACAAATGGTACGGAACATAACCACTATGCCTCTCTGACACGAAAAGCGGCTTATTTTGCCTTGTCCTGGTATTACGTCTGGGACGTTCCGTTTGCTCCCGGGCAGATGTTGGGTGATATCGGTCTGAAAACTCGCGGCTGGGGAAATGTCTCGGTGGAGAATAATCATATTGATGTATTTATTTTTGAATTTGCCGATGTGCTCCGTTGGCTTTCCAAAGAGTATAATGAACCTCGTTTCTCTGATTTTGCTGAAGTCATTTCTACTTCCATGTGCCAGTTACTTCCTTATAAAGGACATATGTGTGGAGTGATAAAAGTTGGTTATTATCCGGAAGTGATCCAGCACACCAACTGGGATTATGGAAGGAATGGAAAAGGATATTATAATGACATGTTTGCTCCCGGTTGGACGGTAGCATCCCTTTGGGAATTGCTGACACCGGGACGTACTGAGAATATACTGTTGAAATAGCTCTGATATCCACTTTTCAGGATATTCTTATATCCTGTTGTATGTTAATTAATGAAACTAACAATTAAGACAATGCAGAGACTACGTATTTTAGTTATATTAATACTTCTTTCTTTGATGCCTCTTTATTCCCTTGCCGTTCTGAATGAAGGACAATATGCATTCCGTTCACTTGATATCAATAATGGATTATCCCAGAATACGGTCCATGCCATCCTTCAGGATAAACAAGGATTTATGTGGTTTGGGACGAAGGATGGTCTTGACCGGTATGATGGTATCTCTTTTCGGACTTTCATGAAAGAATCCGGAACCTTGGGCAATAATTTCATCACTTCTTTGTATGAAGACAATCTTGGGCAAATATGGATTGGGACAGACGTAGGCCTATATGTCTATTGCCCACAAATGGAAAAGGTCAGGCATTTTACTCTGATAAGTAATTCAAACATAGATATAGACTGTACGGTCAATCTGATAACTGGGGACCAGAAAGGAGGTATCTGGGTTGTAACTCAGACGCGGGGAATCTTCTATTACAATCCCCAGGATAGCCAGTTGGTTAATTATCAGTCGGACGGGTCCGGTACTCTGAACCTTAAAACTTCCGGCCAACTCTATTTTGATTCGGACGATGTCTGCTGGTTGGACATACGTGATGGAAATCTGTATTATTCAAAAGACAAGCTTAAAACTTTAACTCCGATTTTTCCAGAAGATTCAAAAGTGTCTTTCAGAGATGAATACATCTATAAATTGCTCCCCGGACCCTATAATTGCATGTATGTGGGAACTGTATTCGGACTGAAAGAAGTGAACCTAACTAATAAGACTATCCGTACCCTTCTTTCCAAGGATGAATTGGGAGGTGATATTTATATCAGGGAACTTGCATTTTATTCAGATGACGAATTATGGATAGGAACCGAATCGGGACTTTATATCTATAATCTGCACACGGCAAAAATCATCCACTTGCAGAACGTCAACGGTGATCCCTATTCAATCTCTGACAATGCCATCTATTCGATTCTCAAAGACCGTGAAGGCGGAATGTGGATAGGGACTTATTTTGGGGGTGTGAATTATTACCCCCGGCAATATACCTACTTTGATAAAGTCTATCCCCAGAAAGAATCAAACAAAATGGGAAAAAGGGTGCGGGAGTTTTGTGCCGCCCATGACGGCACACTCTGGATAGGTACAGAAGATAAGGGGCTTTTCCATTATTATCCTAGTACTGGAAAAATCGAACCGTTCATTCATCCGGATATTTATCATAATGTTCACGGATTGTATTTGGACGGAGATTATCTGTGGGTTGGGAATTTTGCAAAAGGATTGAAGCGTATTGATTTGAGGACATACGCTGTAAAGCACTATGATAATATTGCAAGTGATATCTTTTCTATCTGCCGGATAACTGCGGGCGATCTGTATCTTGGAACAACAATAGGATTGTTTCGGTACAACCCAGATACGGAACGTTTTAAACGCGTCCCCGAACTTGGGTGGACGTTTGTTTATTATATAAAGGAGGATAAGCAGGGGAATTTATGGCTGGCAACTTATGCCGATGGCGTCTATAAAAAGAATGTCCGTACAGGTGGTTGGGAACATTTCGTACATGAGGAAGCAGACTCGTCCACCCTTCCATCCAATAAGGTGCTGAGTATTTTTGAAGACAGTCAAAATCAGCTATGGTTTACCACACAAGGAGGTGGCTTCTGCCGCTTTGTGCCTTCCGCCAACACCTTTGTCCGTTATGACGGTATCGGTCTGCCAAGCAACGTCATTTATCGGATTGAAGAAGATGAAAAGGGATTGTTCTGGGTTTCAACCAATAAAGGGCTGGTGCATTTTAACCCGAAGAATTCCAGTTTTAAAGTGTATACAGTTGCTAATGGGTTGCTGAGTAACCAGTTTAATTACCAGTCCAGCTATAAGGATAAGAATGGACGGATTTATTTTGGCTGTATTAACGGTTTCATCTCCTTTGCCCCCTCCTCCTTTATTGATAATGATTTTTTACCCTCTGTTTTGATTACCGATTTTATGCTCTTTAATAAAAAGGTGGTAGTCGGAGAAAAAGGCTCTCCATTGAAACAAAGTATCACTTTGTCAAACCATATCGAACTTCAGTCAAATCAGAATTCGTTCTCCTTCAGGATAGCTGCGATAAGTTATCAGTCACCGAGCATGAATACACTGCTATATAGACTGGAAGGGTATGATTCCGAATGGCATACAGCGGGTAAGGGCCCTATTACGTATTCCAATTTACCTTATGGGACATACATGTTACGCGTGAAAGGTGCGAATAGTGATGGTGTATGGAATCCAGATGTACGCACATTGGGGATCAGGATATTGCCCCCGTTTTATTTATCCGTATGGGCATACCTGATTTATATCCTATTGATACTCGGTACATTTTTCGCCCTCTTCTTTTATTTAAGGAAGCGTACTATTGAAAAGCAGCGTAAAGAGATGGAGAAGTTCGAACAGGAAAAGGAGCAGGAACTCTACACCACTAAGATAGATTTCTTTACAAATGTGGCACACGAAATCCGTACTCCTTTAACACTGATAAAGTGCCCATTGGAGAATGTACTTGCTGATAGGGAACTCTCCGAAAATGTAAGGATGGAATTGGAAATTATGGATCAGAACGTGGAGAGGTTACTGAACCTGATAAACCAATTACTTGATTTCCGTAAAGCGGAAAATAAAGGTTTTAAATTGAATCCGAAAGAATATAATATCGGTACTATCGTCCACTCTGTTTATAAGTATTTCACCACTTTGGCAAAGCAAAGGGGAATTAAACTTGAAGTAGAAGTTCCAGAGGAAGAATTGTTGGCTTCTGTTGACAAAGAGGCTTTGACCAAAATTCTCAGTAATCTGTTTGCTAATGCATTGAAATATGCCCGGACATACGTTTATCTCCATTTGTCTGTTGATGAGAAGAATGAGGTGTTCACTATCTCTATGAGTAATGATGGGAATATAGTCCCTATCGAAATGCGTGAAAATATTTTTAAAGCCTTTGTCCAATACCGGGACGGGAAAGATATTGTCTCGGGCACAGGCATCGGATTAGCTATGGCTCGTTACTTGGCAGAGTTGCATCAAGGTATGCTGGTGATGGACCGGGAGCTAGATTGTAACCGTTTCATTCTTTCCATTCCAATATTACACCAGACACTTCCGGATGATTCGGAAGAACAACATAAGAAACCTGGGTATGATGATGAAGATCGTGAAGTTTCTGATAAAGATAAAAGAGAGGTTGCTTCCATATTGGTTGTAGAAGATAATAAGGATATGCTTGCTTTTGTGTTCAGGCAATTGTCTTCATTGTATCATGTACTGATTGCGGAAAATGGGGTCGAGGCGTTGGACGTTCTTGAACAGAAATCTGTGGATCTGATAATAAGTGACATTATGATGCCTCTGATGGACGGGGTTGAATTATGCAAGCATCTGAAACAAAATCTGGACTATAGTCATATTCCTGTAATATTATTGACAGCTAAAACTAATCTGGAATCAAGAATCGAAGGACTTGAAGAAGGGGCGGATGCGTATATTGAAAAGCCGTTTTCTATGGAGTATCTTCGTGCCAATGTAGCAAATCTGTTGAGTAATCGGGAAAGATTACGCCGTCACTTTATTGAATTTCCTTTTATCAAAGCAGATGCAATGGCGCAGACAAAGGCCGATGAGATGTTTATTAGCAAGTTAAATGAGTATGTATTACGCCATCTTGATAATACGGACCTGCAAATTGATGATATAGCGGATGCAATGAATATGGGACGTTCCAACTTTTACCGGAAATTGAAAGGAATCCTAAATATGAGTCCGAACGAATATCTCCGCCTTTTCCGTTTGAAGCAGGCAGCTTCCATACTGAAAGAAGGAACCTATGGAGTGGTGGAAGTCTCTTACATGGTAGGGTTCAGTACCCCCTCCTATTTTTCAAGCTGTTTTAAAAAACAGTTCGGAGTACTGCCTAAAGATTTCATATCGCACTAGTAATATGTATTTTGCTTTAAATTTTATAATATCAGGTCATTTTCTGATATTTTATCCGAGTTGTTCCGGGTAATTTTGCAAATATATTAACAACTAAATTTGATGTATGACAAGGTATTTACTTTTTTTTGCCAGCCAGCCTTCGGGCGGAAGAGAGAGTTGTTTTCCTATCGTATATATAAACGATTCTTAGTTTGAGAATTTGTACTGTAATTTATATAAAGTCAAAGAAATAATTATAAAATAAATTGCACACACAATGAATAATAGAAAAGAAAATGAACAGAGTTGTATAGTAATGAATAAAAAAGAGGGTACATCGTGCATTACGACATACCTCCCTGTATTTCAGAGAAAAATCTACACTACTAATCAAAAAATCTATTGATATATGAACTGTAAAGTAAAACAAGGATGCCTTACCAGCGAAAGCTGTTGCATCCTGTTATGGTTAGCCTTCACATTATTTCCCGTTTCCGTTGTAACGGCGGCAGATAATAGAAAGATCGACGAGAGCCAGCAAAAAGAAGTAAAAGCAGAAATGAAAGGATATGTGGGAGACGAAAACGGAGAGCCTGTTATTGGAGCTACCGTATTGGAAAGTGGAACGCAGAACGGGGTTATAACAGATGTGGACGGTATATTCACTATACAGTTGGCAAAGAACGCATCATTGACCATTTCATATGTTGGGTACCAGAAGAAAACGGTAGTGGTAAAAGATAAGAAGTTCATTTCCGTTAATTTGACTCCGGACAGGAGTATGATGCTGGATGAAGTGGTCGTGGTCGGTTTTGGCAAACAAAAGAAAGAATCCCTCGTGGGAGCTGTGCAGGCAGTGAAGCCGGAAGACCTGAAGATGACATCCAGTAATCTTAGTACTTCATTTGCCGGGAACGTTCCAGGTATCATCGCCGTACAAACACAGGGTGAACCAGGCTCTGATGAGGCGAAATTCTATATACGTGGTATATCAACTTTTGGTTCGAATACCTCACCGCTGATCATACTTGACGGTGTGGAAATCAACGCTACGATGATGAACAATATTCCTCCAGAATCTATCGCGTCGTTTTCTGTGCTGAAAGATGCTACGGCAACGTCCCTATACGGCTCACGGGGGGCTAACGGAGTTATCATCGTTACTACCAAGCAAGGACAGCTTTCCGAGAAAATGTCTGTAGATATCCGCTTTGATAATACTTTCTCCATGCCTACCTATGTGCAGAAAATGGCAGATGGCCCGACTTACATGGATATGTATAATGAAGCCGTTTATAATCAGGCTATTGCCAATAACCAAGAGTATGAGCCTTTCTATAGCCGGGATAAGATAGATAAAACACGTGCCAATGCAAATCCCTACCTGTTCCCAAACAATGACTGGTACAGTATGTTGTTCAAAGACTTCGCCGTTAATCAGAATTTGAATATCTCCATCAAGGGCGGAAGCAAAAATGTGGATTACTTCCTGAATGCTGGAATCTTCTATGAAAATGGTATCATCCGGCAACCCAAGGAAGATAAGCTTGATGTGGGTATGCGCAACAAGAAATACCTGTTTCAGAGTAATGTGACAGCCCGTGTTACCTCTACGACGAAAGTGGGGCTAAATATGAATACGCAGTTGTTCTACCACCATGCCCCCAAAACAAGTACCCGGAATTTGTTCGCCTATTCCATGCATGGGAATCCCGTACGTTTTCCTGCTACACTTCCTGCTGAACCAGGGGATACATACATCCGCTACGGTAGCAATGATCCGTGGGATGTGGGAAAATCAGAGCCGAATCCTTACGCCAAATTGAGTGAAGGTTATACGGAACGAAATTATGTCTATATGACGACCGCTTTCAATCTCGAACAGGACTTGAAGTTTGTCACACCAGGGTTAAAACTCACCGGACTGGCATCTTTCTATAATTACAGTTTTAACTGGCTGGATCATTGGATTGTACCTTTCTACTATAAAGTATCTGATGACTATACGATGGATGATCAGGGAAACTACCTTTATAAGACTTCGACTATCGGTGAGCCGGGAGAACCTTATCTGAAGAGCAATTCCGGGCGTGATCCGACAGAGAGTGTCTGGTCTTTACAGGGAGCGCTGGACTACTCACGCCAGTTTGGTGGACATGATGTGGGAGCTACCCTTGTTTACCACATGAAAGAAACCAAGAAAGTGAAGGACGGCGGAGCTGAAAAAGATCTTCTTCCTTACCGTGAGCAAGGGATGGCCGGACGTCTGACCTACAGTTTTGGTCAGCGTTACCTGCTTGAGGCTACCTTTGGTTATAATGGCTCGGAGAATTTCAGAAGCGGGCATCGTTTCGGATTCTTCCCTGCGATTGCCCTAGGATGGACTATTTCTAATGAAAAGTTTTTCCAACCGTTAAAAAAAACAGTTTCCACTCTGAAAATCCGAGCTACTTATGGATTGACCGGAAATGATGCGCTTGCCACTCGCTTTCCCTATGTAACAGAAGTCAGTATGAATAATAATTTGGATTGGTGGACTGGTAGCGGTACCCGCGTGAATGGGCCGCTTGTAAATATTTATGGTAATGCGAACGCTACATGGGAGAAATCGAAAAAGCTGAATTTAGGTGTCGATATGACCCTTCTTGAATCTATGGATATAACCATTGATTATTTCAAGGAAGACCGTAGTGGAATTTTTATGCAACGTTCGTCCGTCCCTTCAACAATGGGAGTGACAGGTATGCTGCCTTATGCCAACATTGGCTCGGTAAAGAATAAGGGTGTGGATATGAGTGTAGCATACAGCAAAGTAATTGGCAAAGATTGGGTGCTCCGCCTGAACGGTAGTCTGACCTATGCACATAATGAGATTACGGAGATAGACGAACCGGTGAATGTAGAACCCTATTCTTCAAGAATCGGACACCCGATAAACAGTATTATGGGATATGTGTCTGACGGATTGTTTACTTCTCAGGAGGAAATAGACAGATCTCCCAAACAGTCGTTCGGAAATTATACGGTGGGAGATATTAAATATAAAGATCTGAATGGTGATAACGTGGTGAATGGTTATGACAGGACGATTATCGGCAATCCTGAAATTCCGGAGATTATCTATGGTTTTGGAGGAACGTTGAAGTATAAAAAGTGGGATTTGTCTCTGTTTTTCCAGGGAGTGGCCAAAGTCAGTTTAATGATGAGCGATATTCATCCGTTCAGCGAAGCGGGCCATAAAGGATATAACATTGCACAGTATATCGTTGATGACCACTGGTCGGAAAGCAATAATGTAGCCGGTGCCGCCTATCCCCGATTATCACCCGAATTTATCACGAACAATGCGCAAACCAGCACTTATTACCTACGTAACGCAGCTTTCCTGCGCCTGAAGAATGCCGAACTGGGCTATTCCTTCTTCCCGTGGCTGCGTGTGTATGCAGCAGGTACTAATTTGCTGACATTCTCTCCGTTCAGTACCTGGGATCCTGAAATGGGAAGTGGGAATGGTTTGAAATATCCGCTACAGCGCACGGCCAAGATCGGGATTCAGTTTCATTATTAATTAAGAACAGAATAAGTTATGAAAAATATATATACAAAGTTATGCCTGTCGGCAATCGGCTGTTTAATGATGGCATCATGTGATTTTCTTGATGTGGTTCCGCAAGGTACTGCTACCGTGGATGATATCTACCGGACACAATATCAGGCTGAAGGAATGGTACTGTCTTGCTACGCGAATATCCCTAACTATTTCCATCCCCAACAATTTCCTGATTTTACCGGAGGAAACGAAATCATAACGAGCAAAGGAGGAACAACGCGCTGGTTTCATTTCCGCAGTCTGGTTTATGGGGAAGAATCCCCAACAACGACTTATTACTCATTATGGAGCAATACAGCAAAATCTTATCCGCAGGGTGCTGTGAAGAAAGCAGTATGGGAAAGTATCCGCAATTGCTATAATGTGCTTAATAATCTGGATAGGGTATCGGACATTACCCCCGAAAACCTGAGCTGGTGGAAAGGTGAAGCGCTGTTTTTGATCGGGTATTATCATCAGATCATGCTGGAGTACTATGGACCGATAGTTATTATTGACAAGGAAATACCAATGGAAAGTTCTCCGGCCGAGATGATGACCTCCCGTTCTCCTTATGATACATGTGTCGATTTCATTGCCAATAAACAAACAGACATATTAAAGATGAAAATAAAATCCAAATAAGTACAAGTAAATAGGCTTTATATCAGACATTTATAAAGAAATCGTTTCTTTCAGTTGTTTTCGCTATTTTCTGTTAATTAGTTCTTTTTGGGTACATTTTTGTTCCTTGTTTGTTTCTTGATTTCGGTTTTAATTCGTACATTTGCATACGAAAAAGAACGAATGAAAGAATACGATTATGCCACGAATAAAGAAGCCTAAAAAAGTAAAAGAGCCCATCCGTCTTCGGATGAAGGATTTGTCCGATGGCAGCAAAAGTCTGTATCTGGATATATACCGCAATGGCAAGCGGACATATGAGTACCTGAAGCTGTATCTTATCCCGGGAACGGACAACAATACCCGTCGGCAGAATGAAATAACAATGGCCGCTGCGAATGCCATCAAGTCGAAACGCATTATCGAACTGACCAGCGGCGAAGCCGGTATCGTGAACCATACAGATAAGGTTTATCTGCTGGACTGGATGCAAACCTATTTGGAGTACCAAGAGAAACGCGACAAGAAAGGCATCGGTCAAATCAAGGCCGTTACCCATATCCTGAAAGAATATGCAGGGGAAAGGTTTTTGTTGGATCGGGTTGACCTCGCTTTTTGCCAAGGCTATATCGACTACATGCTGACGACCTTCCGCCCTAAAGGAAAGCCGATAGCAGCATCTACACGCAATACCTATTATCAGATATTCAACGGTGCCCTGAACGCTGCCGTCCGGGCTAAACGGTTGTTGAGAAATCCGTTTAATGAAATGGAAAAATCGGAGAAGCCCAAAATGCCGGAGAGCGTGCGGTCCTATATGACCATCGAAGAGGTACGGGCGTTGATTGCCACTCCGGTACAGGATGGGAGGGTTAAAAACGCCTATCTGTTTTCCTGCTTCTGCGGACTGCGTATCAGCGATATTGTCGGCCTGAAATGGAAGAATGTCTTTGTCGATAACGGCCAATACCGTCTGGCGGTGGCTATGCAGAAGACCAAAGAACCGATTTACCTGCCACTCTCCAACGAGGCGTTGAAGTGGATGCCGGAGCGTGAGGACAAGGCGGCGGATGACCATGTGTTCAGCTTGCCTTCAAACATCAACCAGTATCTCAAGCCGTGGGCCGAAGCGGCCGGAATCACCAAGCGTTTTACTTTTCACACGGCCCGGCACACATTCGCGACCATGATGCTGACGCTCGGTGCGGATCTCTATACCGTATCGAAGCTGCTTGGTCATACCTCCGTGAGAATGACACAGGTGTACGCCAAAATCATCAACCAGAAAAAAGACGAAGCAGTCAATTTGGTCAACGGGCTATTCGACTGATGTAGTTATACATGTCAAATTCAATTTACAGGTAAATATTTCCGGCTTTTCTCCGACTTTTCAAATAGTCGAAGTAATGCCACTATTATAATAAGTATAAACCCATAAAAACAATTCGACATGAAAGGACAAAACAACAGGTCCTCTCTTTTTTTGAAGGGAGACCACATCTGCACCACTTCGCTACGGAACAGGATGTAGCGGAAGAATTTTACGAATTGCTCTCCGAAGCGAGGGAGCTTTATCTTCAAGACGTCATGGCAGGCGGCAAACGGTATGGCCGCTATGTGGATGACTTTATAAACAGTCACCGGTACATCGACTGCAACAGTGCGGTTTGCAGGAATTGCCATGAAATGAACATCCATATCATCAGAGGGCTGTTGATCGATTGCACAAGTCTCGTCAAAAGCCTCTTTACCGCAGAAACATTTTCTTTCGAGGAGTGCATGGCCTTGAAACGAAAGTACGACATTGCCGGAGTATGGTTCGGCTCTTCACGTATAGAAGATTCCAGAAACGATCCACCTCTCTCCTTCGGTTGTAATTTTTCCCGTGAACAGATGACAGGTATTGTGGCTTGCGCCAACGCTTATCATCTGTTTTGCGTTTCCACACTCCGCATCGAGGACATGGAAGCGCTTTTTGCCTGCAAGAAGGGCTTCTGCATACGTGTGAACAATATCCGCCATGTGGCGGTCCTGTTCGACGCGTTGCTCGAAAACACCTTCATCCTGCCTCACTGGCAGTCGGTTCTCGACAAGGGGCGGTTCCTGTTGTCCAAAGACGGCACAAGATACGTTACCGCTTCAAGCCTCTCGTCCGCCCTGTCTGCGGCGAGGAACAACATTACATCGGCAAACCTCGGCATACGAAAAGCCGTCAGCCGACTGAAAATATAACACGAAGTGCCAAAAAGCCAAGTATGTGAAAGATAAAACAGTGACAATTGCCGTGATACGTGCATAGTATCACGCCGGTATTTCCGGCTGTCCGGTTCACATCACATAACTTTGACCTCCGTTAGCGCGCTGCATAACGGAGGTAACTCTCCATTGTCTAATTTTAACATGTATTTTATGCAAAACAGAACAACATTCATGGAGCGGTTGAGCGAACGGCTGACCGCCATAGAAGCGGTTCTCAAGAAGTTGGAACCGGTGGAAGGTCTGTTGGAGCGTGTGGCTTTGCTGGAAAATACCATTTACACGACCAAGAAGGTCTTCACTTTTCAAGAGGCGTGCATGTATATCGGCGTGTCCGAAAGTATGTTGTACAAACTCACATCGAACAAGGAAATCCCGCACTACAAGCCTCGCGGCAAGATGCTCTACTTTGCGAAGGAAGAGCTGGACGCGTGGCTCTTGCAAAACTACGAACCTACGGTGGACGATGCCATGCGTATGGCGACGGAAGTGTCCGCAACCCAACCGTTCTTTAACCAGAAGCGCTATGGAAAACGAAAAAAGAACTGACCGTAACTCGTGGGCGGAGCTGGACGAGAACCGCCTGTCGGATATCCTCACGGCATCGCAAATAAAGGCCACGGACACCTACGAGACTCCGCCCCAGATTATATGGATTGACAACTCCACCATAGCGACGCTCGGTAATTTCAGCGCTTCGACGGGTAAGGCGAAGGCGAAAAAGACGTTCAACGTCTCGGCCATCGTCGCCGCGTCGCTGGCGGGCCGGCAGGTCTTGAACTATCGGGCGCACCTGCCCGAAGGCAAACGCAGGATTCTGTACGTGGACACTGAACAGAGCCGTTTCCATTGCCACAACGTGTTGGAACGCATTCTCCGCCTGGCGGGGCTGCCCACCACGACGGACAACGAGAATCTCGATTTCATTTGCCTGCGGGAATACACTCCTGCCGTCCGTATCGGGGTTATCGACTATGCCCTGCGTCAGAACAAGGGGTATGGGCTGGTCATCATAGACGGCATCCGCGACCTGATGCTCGACATCAACAGCACCAGCGAATCGGTGGAGGTCATCAACAAGATGATGGAGTGGTCGTCGAAATACGACCTGCACATCCATTGTGTGCTACACCTGAACAAGGGCGACAACAATGTGCGCGGGCATATCGGTACGGAAATGAGCAATAAGGCGGAAACGGTGCTGGTCATCACCAAAAGTGCGGAGAATCCCGTTATCAGTGAAGTTCATGCGCTGCATATCCGCGAGAAGGAGTTCAAACCGTTCGCCTTTTCCGTTGATGACGAAGGGTTGCCGGTCATGGTGGATAACTATTCGTTTGACGGCAGTGTAAGACCGAAAGCCCGGAGCAGCTTCATGGATTTGTCCATCGAACAGCACCGGGAGGCACTTTCCGCCGCTTTCGGGGACAGGCCCATCAAAGGTTTCGAGAACGTGCTGCAGGCCCTCATGGCTTCCTATGAGGCTATCGGGTTCAAACGGGGACGCAGCGTCATGATAAAACTGCTGCAATACCTGACGGAAAACCTGAAGCTGATCGTCAAACGGGACAAGCTCTTTTATTACGATGTGACCCCGACCGAAGCCCTGCTTTTCGACGAAGAATGCGAGGAAGCGGAAGGTGAAAAATAATTTAGTTTACTTTGGTCCGGGTATATATAGGAGAAAAACCAAAGTAAACTGTTTTTTGAAAACAAGTGAAAAGAAAATGACATGACCATAGCGGAAGCAAAACAACTGCGTATCGTGGACTATCTCGCCAGTCTCGGCTACCATCCCCAGAGTGTGATATCAAAACAATACTGGTATCTGTCACCGCTGCGCGATGAACGCACTCCGTCGTTCAAGGTCAACGACCGGCTCAACGAATGGTATGACTTTGGCGCAGCGACGGGCGGCGACCTTGTGGAACTGGGCAAATACCTGTACCGGACGAACAGCGTGAGCGAAGTGCTTGCCTGTATCGGGAGACATGAAAATGCTGCCCCGATACAAAGAGTGCGGATTCCGGGGACAACACCCCGTCCCGTCGAAGCTGACATGAAGGACGTGCTCGTCGTGCCGTTGCAGCACCATGCGCTACTCTCGTACCTTCATTCCCGTGGAATCGACGGGGACATCGGCCGCATGTTCTGCCGGGAGGTCCATTATGAATTACGTAAACGGCGCTACTTCGCTCTTGCCTTCGGCAACGCGGCGGGCGGGTACGAGGTGCGCAATCCTTATTATAAGGGCTGTATCCGGTGTAAGGACATCTCTGTCATCAGGCAATCTCATGGTGAAACACAGAACCGTGTTTGCGTGTTCGAGGGCTTCATGGATTTTCTCTCTTACCTGACGCTGAAACAGGCGGGTGATGATACGGTCTGCATCGACGCACCTTGTGATTACCTCGTGATGAACTCGGTGAACAACCTGAAAAAAGCATTGGAACACTTGCAGGTGTACGAGGAAATCCACTGTTATCTCGACAATGATCTCGCAGGGCAGAAAACGGAAGAGACCATCGCCGGCATGTATGGCGGGCGTGTACGCAACGAAGCACCCCGTTATCGCGAATACAAGGACCTGAACGATTACCTACGCGGAAAGAAACGGTAAGGCATCATCGTTACCCTTTCCCTTGAAAGCTCTCCTCCCGGAGGGCTTTTTTTATGCCCGATTTTTCTGCTTCGATACCTCAAAGTATGAAATTAAAGTTCAATTTTAGTGTTTCAAACTTATTTCTATGTAATAAAATACTGTTTGATATAAAGAGTTTTTGTTACATCAAATATAATATTTTTCTTTGCAACCGTACTTTCAAAGTTCAATTAAAGTTTAATTTCATACTTAAAAACAGATGGGTTCATACTTTATATTCGCCCTTGTACTGACGGTGCTGTACATCGTCTATTTCGCGGTCAATATCATCCGTGACCTGTATGGAAAGAAGGGAACGGAGAAGACTGACGAGGAAGTTTTCGACCTCGGTCCGATGGATTCCACGGAAGAGAGTGTCGAGGTTTCGGAGAACGAGACCGGGTTCAAAATCGGAAATGAAACATACGGCACGGAGACTGTACCTGCCGCTTCGCCTGCCGCCCAAAACGGCGACACCGGGAAAAAAGATGGAACAGCCAAGGATCGGCTCGAACGGCTGAAAGCCAAGGCAGAGGCACAGATGGAAAAGGTCGCACCCTACCTGTCCGACGGCTTTACCGACGAAGAGATGTATAAGGCAATGATTTCCAAAGGACGCTTGGACAACCGTCCCAGCCTGAAATGGAGACCGGTCAAAGATAAGCTGTAAGATGTCGAAAACGAAGAAGATACTATGTGCGCTTTGTTCCATCATCCCCTGTTCGGCTCTGGCGAAAAGTGGCAGCGTGAATTACAGTTGGGGGGCGGATGCGCTGGCGACGATGCACGACTACGTGGTAACGATGATGTTCTACGTCCAAGCTCTCTGTTGTGCCATCGCCGGGATTTGTGTGATTGTGTCCGGATTCCAGATTTACGTAAAGATGAACACGGGCGAGGACGGTATTACCAAGTCCGTCGTAACGCTTGTGGGCGCGTGCCTGTTCCTGAT
The DNA here is from genome assembly GCF_040911965.1 of Phocaeicola sp. RTP21359st1_B8_RTP21360_211022. Taxonomy (NCBI): domain Bacteria; kingdom Pseudomonadati; phylum Bacteroidota; class Bacteroidia; order Bacteroidales; family Bacteroidaceae; genus Phocaeicola; species Phocaeicola sp. RTP21359st1_B8_RTP21360_211022. The sequence continues at coordinate 62,683 of NZ_JBDFXP010000002.1, read as the reverse complement.
CGGTGCCTTCCTTGTCTTTCCTGCCTTTTTCGGCTATCGCATATAGAAACGGGATGCAGGAATGAGGTGCCGCCATAACGATTCGAAAGAACTGCAATACTTACCCTAAAATAAATAATCATGTTTCAAAAAACAAAAAGACAAATGAAAAGAATGTTTTCTGCTAAAAAGGTACAGATGCTCACACTGATGTTGCTGTGTGGCACGACGGCCGTCATGGCCCAAAACTCCGCAGGCGATTACTCCGCCGGTACGACCGCACTGGCGACCGTGACGGAGGAAATCGCCAAGTACGTCCCCGTCATGGTCAAACTGTGTTACGCCATTGCCGGTGTAGTGGCTATCGTAGGCGCTATCTCGGTGTACATCGCCATGAACAACGAGGAACAGGACGTGAAGAAAAAGATTATGATGATCGTTGGCGCATGTATTTTCTTAATCGCTGCCGCACAAGCACTTCCGATGTTCTTCGGTATCGGCGCATAACCCTCCCGCACGATGAAAGGCAAGGACGAACGCTATCCCGACTACCCGCTGTTCAAGGGCCTGCAACGGCCTTTGGAGTTCATGGGTATTCAGGGACGCTACATCTACTGGGCGGCGGGCGTTGCCGGCGGAGCCATCGTCGGATTTATCATCGCCTACTGCCTCGTGGGTTTCGTGGCCGGACTGGTCGTGCTGGTTGCGGTCGTCTCGACGGGTATTGCGCTTATCATGCTCAAACAGCGGAAAGGGCTGCATACCAAGAAAGACGGTCGCGGAGTGTATATCTACGCCCACTCGAAGAAACTGTGAGAAGAAAAGAAAAACCATCACGGGCAACGTGTGGTCTTGTTGAATGTTGAACGCGGGCCGGCCGCCTGAAATCCGGGTGGACCGGCCTTTTTTATTGTATTTTGAAATGACCTTGTACATCATTCTACTTTTTATCGCCTTGTGTGCCGGCATGGCCCTGTCGGTCTATGCGTTCGGTACCGGAGGCAAGCGTAAGCGTATCTTTCAGGACATCTATTTTTCTGTGGAAGATACGAACGGCGTGGGCGTGCTGTACACCAAGACGGGCGAATATTCAGCCATCCTGAAAATAGAGAATCCCGTGCAGAAATACTGTGCGAACATCGACAGCTACTACGAGTTCACGCACCTTTTCACCGCCCTCGCGCAGACGCTCGGCGAAGGATATGCCCTGCACAAACAGGACATCTTCATCCGGAAACAGTTCGAGAACGAGACGGGGGACAAACACGAGTTCCTCTCATCGGCCTACTTCCGTTACTTCAAGGGGCGTAACTATACGGACAGCGTGTGTTACCTGACCATCACGCAGGAGGCGAAGAAGAGCCGCCTGTTCTCGTTCGACAACAAGAAGTGGCGCGACTTTCTGGTCAAGATACGCAAAGTGCATGACCAGCTGCACGATGCCGGGGTACAGGCCAGGTTCCTGAACAAAGCCGAAGCGAGCGAATACGTGGACCGCTATTTCGCCATGAACTTCAAGGAGCGGATCGTGTCGATGACCAACTTCAAGGCGGACGACGAAACGGTCTCGATGGGCGACAAACGCTGCAAGGTATATAGCCTTGTCGATGTGGACTGTGCCGCACTGCCCTCACTGATACGGCCTTACACCAATATAGAGGTCAATAACACGGATATGCCCGTGGACCTGCTGGCTGCCATCGACAACATTCCGAATGCGGAGACGGTCGTCTATAACCAGATTGTCTTCCTGCCCAACCAGAAAAGGGAACTGGCCCTGCTGGACAAAAAGAAGAACCGGCACGCCAGTATTCCCAATCCGAGCAACCAGATGGCCGTGGAGGACATCAAGCGGGTGCAGGAGGTCATCGCGCGGGAAAGCAAGCAGCTCGTGTACACCCATTTCAACCTGATCGTCGCCGTACCGGCCGATACGGACCTGCAAAAATGCACGAACCACTTGGAGAATGCTTTCGGACGTATGGGTATCCATATTTCCAAAAGGGCGTACAACCAACTGGAACTGTTCGTGAACTCGTTTCCGGGTAACTGTTACGGCATGAACGAGGACTATGACCGCTTCCTGACGCTGGGTGACGCGGCGATGTGTCTGATGTATAAGGAGCACATACAGCACAGCGAGGAGACACCGCTGAAAATCTACTACACAGACCGCCAAGGCGTGCCGGTGGCTATCGACATCACGGGAAAGGAGGGGAAAAACAAGCTGACGGACAACTCGAACTTTTTCTGTCTCGGTCCTTCGGGCAGCGGCAAGAGCTTCCACATGAACTCTGTCGTGCGCCAGTTGTACGAGCAAGGAACGGACGTGGTGATGGTCGATACGGGTAACAGCTACGAGGGACTTTGCGAATACCTCGGCGGCAAGTACATTTCCTATACCGAGGAAAGACCGATTACGATGAACCCATTCCGCATCAATCGGGCGGAAATGAATGTGGAGAAGACGGGCTTCCTGAAAAACCTCGTGCTGCTCATCTGGAAAGGCTCGCAGGGTACGGTCACAAAGACAGAGGACCGCCTGATAGAACAGGTCATCACGGAGTATTACGACACTTATTTCAATGGGTTCGACGGCTTCACACCCCTGCAACGGGAGGATTTGCGTAAGGGGCTGCTCATCGACGACCGTAACCATGCCGAGAAGCAGGACGAGGACGAAGGAGAGCGGACCGGGCGTATCGAGCGCATGATCGACGAGATGGAACGCCGCCGTAAGGAGTTGAAAGTGGAAGAGCTGTCGTTCAACTCGTTCTATGAATTTTCCGTGCAGCGCATCCCCGACATCTGTGCCGAAAACCATATTTCGGGCATCGACATATCGACGTACCGTTACATGATGAAGGACTTCTATCGGGGCGGCAATCATGAAAAGACGCTGAACGAGAACATGGACAGTTCATTGTTCGATGAGACGTTCATCGTCTTCGAAATTGACAGTATAAAGGATGATCCTCTCCTGTTCCCTCTTGTCACACTGATTATCATGGATGTATTCTTACAGAAGATGCGTATCAAGAAGAACCGCAAAGTCCTGGTCATAGAGGAAGCGTGGAAGGCCATTGCCAGCCCGCTCATGGCCGAATACATCAAGTTTATGTACAAGACGGCCCGTAAGTTCTGGGCCTCGGTCGGCGTGGTGACGCAGGAGATACAGGACATCATCGGCAGCCCTATCGTCAAGGAAGCCATCATCAACAACTCCGACGTGGTGATGCTGCTTGACCAGAGCAAGTTCCGCGAGCGGTTCGATGAAATCAAGGCTATTCTCGGACTTACCGACGTGGACTGCAAAAAGATATTCACCATCAACCGGCTGGAAAACAAGGAAGGGCGCAGCTTCTTCCGAGAGGTGTTCATCCGCCGGGGGACGACCAGCGGCGTGTACGGCGTGGAAGAACCAAGAGAGTGTTACATGACCTACACCACCGAGCGGGCGGAGAAAGAAGCCCTGAAACTCTACAAGCGGGAATTGCGGTGCAGCCATCAGGAAGCTATCGAGGCGTACTGTCGGGATTGGAACGCCAGCGGTATCGGAAAATCCCTGCCGTTCGCCCAAAAGGTCAACGAGGCCGGGCGGATATTGAACCTTCATGTAAAACAATAACAATCAAATCATCAATTACAGAAAATGGAAAAGATAGACATCAGCCAAAGTGTGAAGACACTTGAGTTCGGGAGCAAATATGAAGCCCGTATCCAACGGATATTCCGTGAGTTCGACATCAAAACCATCCGGGATTTGTGCCAATGGCCCGGAAAGGACTTGGTAAGGGTACGCGACATGGGAAGAAAAAGCATCGAGGAAATAGAGGATGTTCTGGAAAGGTACAATCTCCGGTTGGGAATGCCCGGTAAGGAACTGGACGAATACGCCGGTATCGGAAATTCCGTGCAGGACGAGGAAGAAGAGGCGAAGTGGGAACAACGCAGGTACGAGATAGCCAAGGAGGTATTCATACACCACCGTCTGGTGGCAAATTCCGCCGTATATGAGGCCGACGAACTGATACGTGCACTAAGAGGCATGACGCGCCGTTGACGGGGGCTGTTTTTAACCGGGGAGGAATCCATGATGAAACGGCTGTCACTTATCCTTATGCTCCTGTCGCTCGTTGTCGTACAGCACATCCACGCGCAGTATTACAGCGTGAACTACGATGCGCGTACCGTGGCGGCAATGGCTACCGCTTTCGGTACGGAAGCCGTGGCGGAAAGCTATTACCGGGAGCAGGTCGATGACATACTCAAGCACTACAATGCGGCGGAAGTGGCCACGGCGGGGATTTTTGCCTCCAAGTTCTTGGAGCATAAAGCCTTTTCCGACCTCGGTATCTGGAACAGCAGTACGGAGAACTACTACTACCGCCGCATTTACCGCATGGTCTCGGAGAAGATCATACCCAAGATATGGGTGGTGGCGAAACTGATGCTCCGCTCACCGCAAACGGCTATCTACTGGGGCAGCTACCTGATGAAAATCTGCGACGAAACGAAAAGCCTGTGTATGCAGTTCGAGAGTGTAGTGACGAACAGCACGTTGGGCTTTTCGGACATCGTGTTTCTGGAAATCAACCGGAACATCGCCCCTCTGTTGAAACTCTCGGAGATAGGCGACATCGACTGGCAGCACATGCTGGACGACATCGCCAGCGTGCCGGGCAATTTCACCAAGGAGAACCTGCAACACGACATCGACAACCTCTACAACATGGGTGTCGGTCTCGCCTCGGCAGGTATCGGGAACATTGGTGACGCCCTGTTGCAAACCAGTTCGTTCCATGAGCTGATGGGCGGCAGGGTCAGCAAGGTCATCGACCTGTATGACCATTACGGTGCGCTCTTCGAGCAGGCGGAGCATGACCTCGGCGGCCTGCTGATTGACATGGTGGGCGGTGAGGACAACGTGGCGGGACTGTTCGATTTCAGCAACTACGACCTTACCTCCTGGATGACGGACTATCTGGACGAGACGGCGGGAAACTACTACACGCAACGGTGGTATATCGCCCGGCGTGAGCAAGGGAGTATCGCCTTGTGCGACTACTACCCGCCGACGGACGATAACAGCATACTGAACGGCGGCGAATGGACGCGTTTCGAGACAACCGATCCCGACTTTTATCCCAATGCCTCGCAACGGGAGCAGGCGCTCGCCAATTCGGAACGGTACGCCGGTTGGTCGAGAAGCCGGGTACAGCAGCTCAACAACCAGAATGACGGCTATACCTATAGTATCAACTACTGGCAGAACGGCTATATCATCAGCCGGGGCGGCAAACAGACGAAGAAGGCATACGCCTACGAAATCCATGTGAAGAAAAGCTGGAACCGGGAAGAGGTCGTCTATGAAGAGGTGTTCGATTCCTACTCGATGGACCTGAACACGTTCAAAGCCGGGCTTAACGCCCGACTCTCGGAGTTCAACGACAACGAGGAAGGTTATACCTATTATATAGCTTCTGACGCGCGGAACTATTATCAGGCGACGGACGCCGCGAAATTGCAAGGCTGCGAGAGCGTGACCATCAGTGTAACCTGTTCGGACGGGGCTACGCTCGGTCAGGGCACGACGCAGTACAAGTGCCGAACGTGCGGCAAATCCCTGAACGCCCATTCAAAGGAGTGTGCCATGCAGACCACGGTTACGGAGAACGAACTGGACTTGTCCGAGCTGGACGCCATGCTGCAGGAGGCAGAGAATCAGGTAGCCGCCATCCAGTCGCAAATCAACGCGTTGGAGAGCGAGAATGCCGACCTGCTGAAAAAAATCGCCGAGGCAAGCGTGGAAGATGCGGCGGTGTACCGGCAGCAGTACAACGCGAACAAGACACAGATAGACCGCCTGAAAAGCGAGCTGTCCGAATGGCAGAAGAAACAACGGGAATACACCGACGCGAAAACCGAGGCGGCGGGCGATAACGATGTGGCAACAGACGACTATTACCGCATACCGGCCATCATGCAGGACTGCAAGACGGCTTACAGCCTGTCGTGGCAGGACGGCGGGGCGTGGAACGGCTACACCTATGTCCGTAAGGCGACCATGCCGAACATCAACGGGGTCATCACGTTCAAGGCGACGGTCTCGATAGCCCGCAAACCGAAATATTTCCTCGGTATCAAGATACACCGTGCCATCGTGCAGATCAGTTGGGAACTGACCACGGAATACACCGACACGTATGTGGCCGACGTGCTGACGCTCGACCCTAACCTGTCGGACGCGGAGAAAACGAAACTGGTGAACGACCGTATTGCGGAGATTGCACGAGAGCATCCTTCGTGCAAGATCACGACGGAATATGCCCGTACCCCACCATTGGAAGAGACTCCGACCGGGGAGGTGTACCATCTGCTGTGGTCAAGCGACCGGCTCGAAATCGCACGGGAAGTGGATTCCCGGATTACGATGATATATGCCGACCTCGTGTCACTGGAGAAGATGATGCACTACAAACGGAGCATCATCGACGTGCTGAAGGACGTGCTGCCCGAATTGGATATGGACGAGGGACGCAGGCTGACGCTCGTGGAGGAATGCCACGAACGCTGGGTGGAGAATGCGCGGAACCTGCGGAGCGGAAACGGCAGGAACGGCAAAGGCAGCGGAAAGGAGGTGCGGCCATGAAACGTGCCCTGCTGATGGCAGTCGTGCTGCTGGCTCTCCTGCCCGGCATTGCCAAGGCGCAATGGACGTTCGACATCGTGTCGGTAGAAGCCTACATCAACGACCACAAGAAGCAACGCAGCCTGCTGCTGGCCCGCAGTACGCTGGAATACAGCAACAAGCTGCTGCACGAGTACAGCCGCAAAGAGGTCGGCGAGTACAAGGAACTGAATGTGGACTTGGACCGCTACACCCGTGCCTTCGACGTCATCGACGTGATGTACCAGTCCTTGCGGACGGTGCTGAACGTGAAAAGCACCTATACGGCGGTCAGCGACCGTATCGGCGATTACAAGAGACTGCTGGAGGACTTCAACGATAGAATCGTGAAACGGGGGCGCATCGACCCCGGCGATGCCGTGATACTGGCCATCAACGAAAAGGCAATACGGGACATCGCCGATGACGGGAAACAGCTTTACAAATCGGTCAGTGACCTCGTGCTGTATGCCACAGGGGCGGCAGAATGTTCGACCTCCGACCTGCTGATGGTGCTGGAAGCGGTGAACACGTCGCTGGACGACATCGAGCGGCACCTGAACCGGGCGTATATCGAGACGTGGCGGTACATACAGGTGCGCATCGGTTACTGGAAAGCGAAGATTTACCGTCCCAAGGTCAAGGAGATTATCGACGGGGCTTTCGGACGATGGCGCAAAGCGGGACGGCTGGATTATTAACGAACGATAAAAGGGAAAGAAGGCAAACTATCTACAGGTTAGAGTTTGACTTCCATGCCATCGACATCGGGAAATAAAAACAGAGAAAGAATTTTTAGTACAAACAAGCCTATTGGGATTATACCAAGGGATAAAAAGACATTCAGATTGATGCAATGGAAAAGATTGTTTTTGCAAAAGACATTACGTTATATAAGGCCGATTGTCTTGAAGTGATGCCTTTTCTTCCGGAATCAAGCATTGATTTGGTTTTATGCGATCCCCCTTTTGGAATTACAGCTTCACAGTGGGATAAAATAATACCATTCCCGGAAATGTGGAAAGAGATCAGGAGAGTCAGGAAAGAAAATGCACCTACGGTCTTATTTGGCAGCGAACCGTTCAGCAGCTTTCTACGCTGCGGCAATTTAGATGAATTTAAATATGACTGGGTTTGGGAAAAGTCAAAAGCAAGCAATTTTCTTCTCGCTAAAAAACAACCTCTAAAAGCACATGAGCTAATAAGTGTCTTTGGCAAAGGCAGAACCCCTTATTATCCAATCATGGAGGAAGGCGAGCCTTACGGGAACCGCACGAAGAGAGGAAGCAATTGGACAGGGATAAACAATGTACCCAATCCTACATTCAGGCATGAAAACAAAGGGACAAGATATCCACGAAGTGTGATATACTTCAAAACAGCGGAATCGGAAGGCAAAACGATTCATGTCAACCAAAAGCCGATTGCATTATTGGAGTATCTGATAAAAACATACACAAAGGAAGGAGATACTGTCCTTGATTTTGCTTCGGGGAGCATGAGCACCGCAATTGCCTGTATCTATACGAATAGAAAATGTATTTGCATTGAAAAAGACGAGACATATTTCTCGCAAGGAGAGAAACGAGTCAGGAATGAATACCAATATTTATGACAGTAAAGGAAGCTCAAAAAAAGTATGACTATACGATATAAATAACTGTAAAATAATGAATAACCGGAAATTAATATGAACAGAACTCTCTTACTCATGGCGGTTGCAGCAGTTGCAACGAGCGGTGTCAAGGCGCAGTCGGTTACTTACAACCATGACTCGCCGAAACAGAACCAGATTACGGTTATGGAAACCGGTACGGGCGCTCTGTCGCCCGAACTTTATTACACGCTGCTGCACAACAAGTACAAGAAGTCGGCGGCAAGCAAGAACAAACTGTCGTTCCGCACGCTGGCGGGTGTGAACCTGTACAACCAGACAGACGAGGCGGAAGCCATCGACTCGGCACTGGTCAAGCGGGCCGAAATCGAGGCACTGAATGTAGCCGACCGGCAGATTGACCTCGCGTGGCTGGCCGAGGGCGATAAGATAAACGCTCAAATGGAACGGCTTCAGCGCAACATCGACCGCATCCCCCTTGCCGGGGGCACAACGGACGACAGGGAGCGGTGGACGGAATACTACCACGTCTACCAGTGCGCCATTGACGCTACGAAGGACGCCTACATGCCCAACGCACAACGGAAGAAAGAGTACCTGCGAATCTACGAGGACGTGGTACGGCAGAACGAGATTCTGGTCGGCTACCTTGCCCGAAGACAGAACGCCACGGTTGCGAACGGGCTGCTGAATGCAACCGCCGACCGGAGACTGGACAAGGGCGGTATCGTCCGCGAGGCGATGGGCCGGTGGAACGAATCGCGTTCCGCCGTGCGAGGGGCGCAATCGGGCGGCGAAACTGATACGGGAGACGGAGACGAGACGGTAAACAGAAAGAACTAAAAACACACAACGTATGGCAGACGGAAATATTCTTTCGGATTTCGGTATCGACCTCTTGGAAGAGGAAATCGACGACGTGATTTTTCAGACCAACGAGTTTCTGACCGATGCGACCTTTACCGGCTCGCAAGGTCCCTTCTGGTGGTTAGCGCATTTTTGCACTTTCCTCCATTTGCAACTCTTTGCAAACCAACTACTTGCGAAATTTTGTTCCGCGAGACAAATCCCAAACGGGACAAAAACGGGACAAAATCACAGGAAAATAAAATCAAGAACGCTTCAAGCCCGACATCCCTTGTCGTGGACTTCTCTTTTCTGTGCAAAGGTACAATTTTGTCCCGTGAAAAACAAGCAAAATCCAGCAAATATGCTGCCTATCAAACATTTATACTACATGTGCATTTTCAGGAAGATACTGCAAGTGCTTCATGCACAGACTTGTGTTGCTTACTTCAAAGACCTGTTAAAATCCGTTTTATGCCATTTGTACACTACGGTATTGCCGCCGATGCGCATTGCCTTGGAACAGTGTACAACCCATCTGCCATTATCTGCAATGCGGAAATATGTGTTCCATCAGCAAATTGGTAAAAAATGCCACATGGCACAATGACCGGACAAAGCGACATATTCAGCGTTGTATAATGTATTAAAACTGTTGATTTTCAATATGATAAATGATTATAAATCAAGAATCTGACTTACCGATTTTACAAATCAAACCATATACATTTGCGGTCAAATTCGATTAACAAACCAATAATATACAACAGCATTATGACTGAAAACAGAACATCGAAAATGAATCTCGAACAGGAGCGAAAGATTGCGGAGCTTCAGGAACGGGTGAACAGACTGGAAAACCTTTGCTATGCGGCCAAGGAAGTGTTGAACTTGGAGGAAGCGGCGAACTTTCTCGGCGTTGCCAAAAGTACCCTGTACAAGATGACGCACCTGAACCAGTTGCCGTACTTCAAGCCTGCCGGGAAACTCATCTTCTTTGAGAAGCAGAAACTGATTGATTGGGTACGTGGTGCAAAATCGAAATCAGTTGATGAAATCAAAGAGGAAGCAGCCGCCAAGATTCAAGAAATGAACGAAAGACAATGATTTTTTAATTCACATCAAAAACAAATTGTAGTATGGAACAGAGTAAGAACATGGAACAGGCCGGAGCAGCTTCGGCTGTTCCGACTGAAAAGAAGAACGAGAGCCGCAAACGTGAGGTAAGCGGCAAGGATGCGCAAGTCATCCGTGTATTCTTGGAGAGTGTAGGTATCTACGAAGCGGACGCACTGCGTGTGAGCATAGCCATCGCTGACGGCAAGGCTACGGCAGAGAGCATTTCAGCGGATGACCGCCTTGCACTCAACCGCTATCTCAACAGCGGTACGGACAACGAACGGCTGACAGCGGACAATGCGCAGGAACATCGGTTGAACCGTGTGTTCGGGTTGCTGGAGCGTGTAACGGAGTTCTGCGACAAGCGGCAGTTGGTGACGGTCAACAAGGCGTTGCTTTCCATTGCGGTAAACGCCACGGACATCAGCCGTGCCGTATCGAGCCTTGACAAGCGGCCTGCACCCGGACAACCGTTTTCGGGCAACGCTAACGGCAACGGAGTAAACAAGTGACCGTATGCAAAAGGTGGAAGGTGTATGCTTGGTGTTCACGCAGCCTCTTTTTCTTCCCTTATTTCGGGACAGGACTTATTGACTGGCTTATATGTGTCTTTCGGCAAATATCTTTCCGCTTATGCACCATTCGGCAATGTGAAACCGTGCAGGGAACAACAAAAAGCAAGTCGGTGTTTCCATGCCGATACCTGCACGGCTTCATTCCATTCAAACAAGAGTAATATCACATTTATAAAGTCATAGATTTTATGGACAAGGAAACATACAGTTTCATGTACCCGTCAGGGATTGCTTCGTTCTCGTTCAGATTTTCCGACCGTGCAATGCGATGGCTGTGCGGAACAACGACCGATGACAACGGCAGGGAAACAGGCAACTTCACGTTGTTTGGCGACCTGTTGGCAAAGATGGCATTGACGGACGGCGCAGCCAAAGGCTTCCACAGACCGCTCATGCTTTCCGCAGGTCAGGCGCAGTATTCCGAGGAACGGCTTTCTTCGCAATGGGACATGGGCAGGAAGCGCATACGCAACCTGCTTGCCACGCTTACGGACATGGGGCTTATCGACACTTGCCGTTCAAGGGTGGCATCCGTGATGACCTTTCCGTGCCTAACCGGGTGGGAAACAGTGGACGGCGGTATTACATCAAACCCTTTAACCCACGAACAGAGGGAAGAATAAGAGCCGTCAGAGCCGAGCAGACAACGGTATAGCGCAAACAAACGCTTTCCGTTGTTCCATTCTCCGACATTTTGCTGGCACCAGCCTTTTTGGCTGTGGCAAGCGGACAGTTGGAATGGCATGGAGCGGTAGCGTTCAGTTTCGAGGTATGCCGAGGTATTACCGCCTTCGGACGGCAACACCCCGACGCCCTCGCAACAGTCCGGCAGACTGTTTTCCTTGCCGCTCGCAGGCTCGCACCATCCCTTTTGTAGTAAATGTTTTACGACCATTTTAAGAACTCTCGTTTATGGTACACGAAGAAGATACTTCCAATCAGAAGCAGGAACAAAAGAAGCCCGTTATAAGGCGCGACAAGGTTGTTGTCACCAAGGTCACGGAACAGGAGCTTTCCCAAATCAAGAGCACCGCCGAGCAATGCGGCATGACACGCAGCGACTTCATCCGTGCAAGGGCACTCGGCTACAAGCCACGGCAAAGGCTTTCCGACAGGGAACTGGACGGATTGCGTCAGCTTGCGGCCTGCCGCACGGACATGGTGAACTTCGCCAACGCCCTGCACGGGTTAAGCGACAACGAGAAGATACGCCTGTTCCGGCACGAAGAGACCATGCTCGAATGGTACGAGAAAGTGGCTCATGTCACGAACCATGTCGCCGACTTCTTGCAGTCCGCGCAGACAGTGAACAGCTATCCGGCAGGAACGACAAACCAAGAAACAAAGGAGGACGACGCATGATAGCCAACGCAAAGGCGGTAGCCCACGGCATAAGGGCGATGCTCTATGTGTCGGGCGAATCGAGGAACAAGAAACACCCCGAAAGGATAACGCGCATCTGCGACAACTTCATGCCGCAGGGCATGGACGCTACGGGTATCTGGACGGAAATGAAGTTCGCAACCATGAACCACCCCAACATCAAGAACAATGTCATCCGCATGGAGATAAGTCCGGCGATGGAACATACCGAGAACTTTACGTTGGACGATTGGCGGCAACTGTGGTACGACTTTGCGGCGGCTTTCGACGAGCAGGTAATCCGTGACAAGGACGGCAAAGTTGTTTCTCCACGCACCAACGTATCGGGCAGCAAGTCCTCCGTCTGGCTGCACGAGGAATCCAAGAGCGGCATACCGCACCTCCATGCCATCGTCTGCCGTGTGGACGAGGACGGGAACATCAACAACGACCACGCCATCCACCTCCGGGCGCAACGGGCGGCTGAAAAGGTTGCAAGGCAAAGGGGCTGGACTACCGCCATGCACATACACGAAACCAACATTCCACAGGTCAGTGCCGACTGCATGAAAGCCTTGCGCGAACTTGACAGATGGTCATGGGACGGTTATAAGGAACGGCTTGCTGACAAAGGCTACGAACTGCATCTGCGCAAGGACAAGAAGGACATGATACGCGGCTATGTGCTTTGCAAGGGCAACACAAGGTTCAAGGCATCGGAACTCGGAAAGGGGCGCAACCTGACCGCATCACGCATCAGGCAGACATGGGAGAAACTGCATCCCGAACAGGATAAACAGAAAACCAAACAAGCAAGCCCGACACCGAAACCGCCTGTACCCAATGCAGCAAAGCAAAAGCCACAGCCCGTTATACGGCAGAACAACACGGTTTACGAGGACTACACGGACTATAAGCCGAACCGCCAGCCCACGGAGTTCGAGCATGATGGCAAGACCTACAAACGCTATCTGCCCGACAAGGTGCTTGACTTCTTCAATGATGAGTTCGACTACCGAGAACTTACCAACTGGCAGGACTTGCAGAACTTGGCGATGGCTTACTTCACCCTTATAGCGTCACCCTATGAGGTGACATCCGGCGGCGGTGGAGGCGGCTCACAGTCCGACCTCAAATGGGGACGAGACCCGGAGGAAGACGAGATTGAATTTGCCCGCCGTTGTGCGCGTGAGGCTTTGCGCAGGCTCGGCACACAGAAGAAATCAGGAATGAAACGCAAATGACAAACCCAATAAACAACAACGGATATGAAACAACCCGATACCGCCGCCCTGCGTGAGCGGCTTGCCAATTATATGTCCGAAGAGGAACTGAAACAGGACTTGCAGGAGTTTGACGGACTGTTGCAGGAAGTCAATTGCCAAATGGTTGGACTTCGCAATCTGCTACATGAAATCCGTGCCCTGAAAGAAGAACTGCACGGCATACACGGCAGCTTGAAGCACACCGTCCAACGGGAACGGGCGGCTTTCAAGGCTCTGGAAGCGGCCAAGGAAAGTGCCGACAACATAGTGGACGGTATTAGCAATACCATTGTCAAGGCAGAGAAGCACACCGTCATCCATGCCAAGGTTGATGACTGTGAACTGGCTAAAGTAAACCAATGTTCAGCCCAACACATCAAGGCAGAAAAGAAACTTTTGGAGGAACACAGTAAAGAGTTAGCCAAACACCTCCAAAAGAATGAAGGTATTTGGCTGTCGAGTGGATGGCTCAGGTTCACGATACTAACACTGGCTATATGTTGCATTACCGTAATCCTATGGGCTTTATACAAATAAAATACGCTCTTACTTTCCCAAAGATTTGAACATTTTGCTGATGCAGCGTTTCTTTTGTTCCATGTTAGGATGAACGTAAAGGTCAAGAGTGGTTGAAATGTTGGAATGACCTAACAACACACTTACTGTCTTGTAGTCACATCCGGCTTCAATACAACGGGTTGCAAAGCTATGACGCAGCCCGTGATATTTCAGTTTGGGGATGCCGAGCTTTGCCATCAACCTATTATAGTAATTGCGGTACGTGCGTGGTTCGGTAGGATGTTCATCGTTGGTCAGCACATAGAAATCATCATTGACTACCTTTTTCAATGGCTTAATCATGGCAAGCAACTCTTTGTTCATGGGTATTTCACGACAGGAGTTCTTGGTTTTGGGTGTATTGATGACGACCTCCGTATGTTTTCTGCCGCCTTCGATGATATAGATACGCTCGATTGTGCGGCTTACCGTTATAGTTCCATCCGTCACATTGATGTCGTTCCACTTTAAAGCACAGACCTCGCCAATGCGTAAGCCTGTAGTAAGGCTGATATAAATGCCAAGCCCAGTAAAGGAAAAGTGCGTTTGGATATAGTCTAAAATCTTTCTATGATTATTGACCGAAAGCACTTCCAACTCATTACTCGATGAGCTTGTAGGATATTTGATGTCCCATTCATAATAGTTCATCCACTCATTTTTAACGCCGAACTTCATCACCATTTTGAGCACTATCAGTATGTCCTTGACAGTTTTGACACTCAATCCGCTCTCTAATTTCTGCAAGACAAAGGTCTGCACAGCCTGTTCATGGAGAGAATCATTATCTCCGAAATACGGGAGAACGTGGTTCTCCAGAATTAACACATATGCAGCCATCGTGGACTGCTTCACGTAAGGACGCTTGTACTCTTTCCAAGCTCCTGCAATTTCTCTAACTGTCTTATGAATCATGATTTCTAAATAATTGGTTCTTATAATTAGAGAAATATAGTATGTGATGTTCCGGCTTTGAGATTTCCGGAGTTTACGGAGGAGTGGAATTATGAATCATTGGACACAATTGCACCGAATATAACTTCGGGAAGGAGCAAACCATCTCTTGGCGAATATAATTTATACGGTTCAACAGGAATCATAGGAAAAACCGCAACTGCGGATTATTCCGGGGATATGTTATTGGTGGCACGTGTTGGAGCAAATGCTGGCTCATTACAATTGGTTAATGATAGTTGTGGTATTACTGATAATACATTAATAATAAAATCATGTAAACTATCCTCCCATTATTTATACTTCTATTTACAACACTATAATCTTAACAGATTAGTATTTGGTTCAGGCCAACCACTAATAACTGCCGGGATGTTAAAGAAAGTTAGAATACCTTTTGGCAATCAATTAGAGCAAAAGAAAATAGAGAACTTTTTGTGTTGTATAGATGAGCGTATTACTACCCAAAACAAAATCATTGAGAAACTGGAAACCTTAATTAAGGGGATTTGCAATAAGTCGTTATATACAGTTAATGGCACAGCTATTCAACTTGGAGATATTTTGATAGAGCGTAGAGAACGGACTGTAATAAATAATCAGTATGAAGTTCTAAGTTCTACCGTCAAGGGTATATTCTCACAACGGGAATACTTTTCAAAGGATATTGCAAGTGAAAATAATGTTGGTTATAAAATTATTCGTCTTCACGATGTGGTGTTGAGTCCTCAAAACTTGTGGATGGGTAATGTCAATTATAATGATAACTTTGAAGTAGGAATAGTATCCCCCTCCTACAAGGTATTTTCAATTGCAGAAAATTTAGACAAACGATATATTGCGACACTATTGAAAACACATCGTGCCTTATACAATTATATGCTCGTATCGGAGCAAGGAGCAAGTATAGTTAGGCGCAATTTGAACATGGAGGCTTTTGAACAGATTACATTCAAAATACCACCATTAAGCAAACAGGAAAAAATAGGTAATGCTATATCGATATTACAAGCCCGAATAACATCTGCCATAAGAATTAAAACAGCTTATGAGGCACAAAAACAATGGCTATTAACACAAATGTTTATATGAACATCTGTGACAGCAGACATTGTTTTTGTGATTGGTAACTGCTTAGAAAGCCTTTTTCTACATCAAGTTTGGAATGGAATGTTGTTACCATTTTCACCAAAGATTGTTGTTCTCTTATGGATATAATAGGGATTACGATTTCACAAAGACTTTCATACGATAGGCACAATCGGACACTTCCCTCCAAACGTTTCCCAACTTCAAATGAGAATGTGACTGTTTTGAAAAACAATTCAAGATATTCAGGCAATATATCCTTTGATGTGCGGAAACAAATATACATTGGGCTTACAATCCCGCACTCTTTGTCTTTAAGTCGTGCAATAGACCCCACATTTATTCGTGCTGGATTATAAGCAAAGTCGTTAATGTCCACTATTTTGTAATTGCTTGTGTCATCACTTGCAATAATCCTATCTTCAAACTGTTCTGACTGCTCAACAAAACCATGTTTATTGCTCACAGACAGTACGGGTAAATCTTTGCCCGTTTTATTGCGCTGTGAAATCTGTGTGATATAACATCCGAGTGTGTTAGATGTTGCAGCATGACTAAATGCCAATTCAACAATCCCCTTAATTAAGGATGATTTTAACGGCAATGTCAGCCATTGTTGAAATGATTTTATGCAAGCAAGGTGGAGTTCTGCTCAAATTGGGCGATGTCGGTTCTTTTATAAGAGGTTTAACCTATTCAAGTGAAGATATTGCAGAGGATATAAACGCCACGACTGTAATCAGAGCTAACAATCTGAATTACGGGAATAATGTGAGCAAGAAAGATGTTGTTTATGTCAATAAAAAGCCCACGGAAATTCAAATACTACGCAAAGGTGATATAGTAATTTGTATGGCGAATGGTTCTTCCTCACTTGTGGGTAAGAACTCTTACTATTCATTTGACGATAGGCAATCCACAATAGGCGCATTTTGCGGAATTTATCGCTCGTCACAACCGCTTGTAAAATGGCTAATGCAATCACAAAGATATAGGAGATTGGTGTACCAATCCCTACAAGGAGGGAATGGGGCTATTGCTAATCTGAATGGTGACGACATCTTAAATATGACTTTTTACGTAGTAGAGGACAAGAAAAGCGTATCTATATTATCTGCTCTTGTCCTGATAGAGAACTCTATTGCTGTAAATGAAAAACTACAAGAGTTATATTCTATGCAAAAAGAGTATCTGCTACAACATTTGTTCATATAAACAGTTGGCTCAATAGATATTCCTTTTGTTTAACGAAGTATTGCGTGATGGATATTTCACACGACACCTTTTCTTCTATAGCTGATAAAATTAATACAATCTTATTCTGTTGGGTTATTGTGGGTAATATAACAGGAAAGTGGAGTAAATCTTTCTTTTGTATATTGGGCAAACCTGACCCTATACGAAGTGCCATGATATTTTCCTCTTGCCATTTGAGGAAGTGATAGAGATATAAATCCGATGTTTCTTGGGGATGCAATATCTTCAATGAATAACAATGGCCGCCGCTCCAATAGGGAGAAGTGTTATATTGTACATAACCACAGGAATTACCACCCTCACTAATAGAAATTGTATTGGCTTCAGTATTGTATTTGTATAGCCATCCAGAGGGTAACGTTCCACCATTCATCACATAATAATCCCCTTGCTCCAACAATTCAGTGCCATTTACTTGCTTTCCTTTGACAACTTCAGCTACTTGGCCAAGCTTCAATGTTTGTGCAACAAGGCTTCCAAACATTTCTTGATAAATGGCTGACTTTAGTTTCTTCAAATCCTCAATGATTTTGTTTTGGGTAGCTATACGCTCGTCTATGAGCCTGAACAGTTCCGCTATTTTGGCACGCTCTGCATGGCTGTTGGGAAAATAGAAGTCAAATCCATTGAAATCTGATGTGGTTATCTGATTTATTCTTGCACCAAGGTTTTCTCCTACTTGTGAAAAATATCTTTTCGTGCTAAGTAATGGCAATATAAATGGATTATCTTTAGAACGATAAACCATCATAAATGCCCCAAATGTATTGTTGGCATCTTCTTTCTTTATTATGGCATTTTTTCCAATTAAACGTTGACTCCCGTTTCTTGCACATATCAAAATGTCGTTCTCCTTGGTTATGATTCTTTCTTTGATAGGCTTATTCACACGAACTAAATCTGAGTAATCAATTACCCCGTTTTTTATATTTGAAGAACGAAGAACTATTGTACCATTACTCTCTACAACATCAGACGGCTTATATGTTAAGCCTATAATAGTTTCTCCAATTTCACCTAACGACTGTTTGTGCCATTCGTCTGTAAACTCCGGGAATCGTAAAGCCGGAACATTAAGGACTTTATTTTCTTTATTATCTGCCATAGTTATTACTCTTTAATTTTGTTGATAAGTTCTGTTGCCGTGATGTCACGCATCAAGGTGAAACCAAACCATTTTTTACCTAAATCTTTGATGGATGCTCCTATGTGATACACTTCATCGTCAATAAGCAAAAAACGGTCGTGTGCTTTGTTGAATTGCTTTATTTCAATGGACGAATATTGTGCGTTATGACGGTCAACATCCAATTGGAACTGGTTACTAATTCGCTGTGTGTAGATAGTTGCTGTAACCCCGTTTCCCCTTTTATCAAGCAACGTAAGTACAGTGTCATCCACATAGTTGTCAATCAACACGATTGAGCGCTTGGCTTTTCGCATCAGATCAGACACAAAACGGTATGCATCAAACACTTGCCCATCATAGAAAATACCTTGTATTGGTGGAATATTCGCATCCAACCGTCTGAACACTTCATCAATGCGTTTGTCCGTCACTTCTTGATGCTGCTTCATTTCAAGCTGATGATATTCTATCGTTTCAAGCCGTTGAAACAGTTGGGCATTGGTAGCGATGAAGCGGCGCATGGATACAAAGGCATCCATAATCTTTATGCTTACAGCTATAGCCGTTTGACTGTGGAGAACGGTTGAAAGCATGGATATACCTTGCTCTGTAAAGACATAAGGCATAACCGAAGAATGTTTTAAGGAATTGAGGCGGTCGCAATTTGCGACCAGTTCATCCGTTTCTTCTTTTGTCAATTGAAAGCGGAAGCGTTCAGGAAACCGCTCAATATTACGGCGAACTTGCTCATTAAGACGTTTGGTTTCAACACCATAAAGAATAGCTAAGTCACGGTCAACCATAACTTGCATCCCTCTTACATTCATAATAAGTTGCGCAATCTCTTCCTGCCCGGAGAACTGATGTTCCGCAGCCAAAGGTAACTGGTCGCAATTTGCGACCGGTTTACTTGCTTTGCCCTCTATTTTTTCCCTTTCTTTAGCCATAGCTTACAAATCTTGAAGTCGCAGATTGCGACTTCAAATGATTATATCTAATTATATAATTCCCAATTCTTTCAAATACACATCAATCTCCTTATCCAGTTCAGCACGTTTGGCTTCCAGTTCCTTGATTTCAGACATTACCGCTTTGATGTCAATCGGTTCTTCTTCCTCAAAGGTGTCCACATAGCGAGGGATATTCAGGTTATAATCATTGTCGGCTACCTCTTGCAGCGTGGCAAGGTGACTGTACTTTTCTATTTCCTTGCGGTCACGGTAGGTTTCGATTATCTTTTGAATGTGTTGCGGACGGAGCTTGTTTTGGGTCTTGACTTTTTCAAACTCCTTGCTTGCATCAATAAACAGAATGTTGTCATCCTCCTTACGGCATTTCTTCATCACAAGGATGCAAGTCGGTATGCTCGTACCATAAAAGATGTTGGCAGGCAAACCGATGATGGCATCAATATAATTTTTCTTTTCGATAAGGAAGCGACGGATTACGCCCTCGGCATTGCCACGGAACAGTACGCCATGAGGTGCAACGCAAGCCATTGTACCGCCCTCATTCAAGTGGTATATCATGTGGAGGATGAAAGCATAATCGGCGGTTTTCTTCGGTGCAAGCCGCCCTGCCTTGCTGAAACGGTCATCGTTGTTGAACTTGTCAGCGGCACTCCATTCTGCGGAGAACGGAGGATTTGCCACTACCGCATCAAACTGTGTATCGCCAAAGGCATCCCATTCCAATGTATCGCCGTTCTCTATCTTAAAATTGCTGAATTTGATACCATGCAATAGCATATTCATTCGGGCAAGGTTGTAAGTGGTCGGATTCTTTTCCTGTCCGTAAATATCCACTGCATGACCTACCTTTGCCGCACGGAGAAGCAACGAGCCACTACCGCAAGTCGGGTCATACACATTGCGAAGCCGTGCATGACCGATAGACACTATCTCTGCCAATATCTGACTGACTTCTTGCGGTGTGTAAAATTCTCCGGCTTTCTTTCCGGCTCCTGCGGCAAACTGCCCAATCATATACTCATAGGCATCGCCAAGAATATCTATTTCTTCCGATGCCTCCACACCAAACTTGATGTCATCCAAAGCCAACAGCACATTGCTGACAAGCGTGTTCTTATCCTCTGCCGTCTTGCCAAGTTTAGGGGAAGCAAGGTCTATATCCGAGAACAGACCGCCAAAATCTTCCTCGCTGTCATGCCCCAACGTGCTATCCTCAATGCGTTTCAACGACCGTTCAAGGATTGGCAATATATTCTCTTTCTTCTTGATTCGGTCAATCACGGATGAAAAGAGGTAGGTCGGTTCTATGAAATAGCCGACACCTTCCAAACATTGCTTTTTCAGTTCTTCTTGCAGTTCGGCGGCATCTTCATCTTCCATAGTCCACAAATCCTTGAATGACACTTCATCATCCACCAAGGCATTGTTAGCGTATGCCTCTATCTTTTCAGACAGGTATTTATAGAAGATAAAGCCCAATGTGAAATACATGAAATCACTGGCCGACATATTACCACGCAGCTTGTTGGCGACTTCCCAAAGCTGGTCACGGAGTTTCTGTTGTAATTCTTCGCTCATATCTATTTTAGTTCTTTAATTTCATACCCAAATTTATTCGCAAGCTCAAATATCTTGTCTATATTATTTTTGCCATGTTGAGTTGATACAAGAAATTTGACACCATCACAGCTCTCAAGTACATCATGTTCAAACCACCTTGTATCTTTCTTCTTGTCTTTTGTTTGCCGTTTCCAATCATCAACCTCTTTAACAGTTTTAATCAATTTCTTGGGCAATATGGCAATCAAATCCTGATAACAAATTTGATTTTCTTGGACATAACAACGTATAACCTCTAAAGCCAATTTACCTTTTCCAAAAACACCATTTCCATTAAGGGAGTATTTTGTATAATCCTTGTCTTTATTATGTGCATCTTGATAAACGACCGAACCACTATTATTTGAAATAGGTCTGTTATCAGTATATTCAGTTATAACCGCATCGTCTATAGTTAGTGCTATCTTTTTAAAGATTTCCAGTGCCCTTTGCGGATTGACATTGAAAAATTCTCTATTTCGACGAATGCGAAAATCTGTAAGACTGTCTATTAACTCATGTACAAGCTTTTCTACCTCATTGTATTTTATAGTTCTGATTGTAGCATATATTTCAAACGGCAAAGGTACAGCTGTATTATCGAGTTCCTTTGAGCGTACATCAACAGGACGTGCGCTTTTGCCAATCTTAACCCAATCCTCACGAAAACTTGGATTCGTGAGGATATATACAAAACCCGGTTCTCTTACCTTATCCATATATTCACTCCGTTTTCAGTAAAACCAAAATATCGCCCAACGCTACTTTATAAGATTGAGTTGATGTTATATACACAAATGGATATTCGAGTTTTCCACCTGTTCGCGAAACATCTATAATACAGTTCCAATAGGTGTATAATGGAGCTTCTTCACTTGGGTCTAAGCATAATATTTTCGTTATTTTATCATCATTATCTTCTGTTTCGTATCCTATGGCAAGCAAAGCATGAGCACCATTGCCAAACTCCGTTGATATTATAACGGGATTATCTTCATCAAGAAAATCAGCTATTTCATTGATAACATCAGCATATTCTTTAGGATTCTTTCTAATTGCGTTGATATTAAAGTTTGAAGCCCTTATTTCCTTTGCCATAGTAACAAAAGAATAACCATTTCTTACTAACCCTTGTTCTTCCAAAAAGTGGCTTAGAAGCTTTCCCTTTCGGGTTCGTTTATCAGCACAATTGTATATCTGCAAATCTTCATTTGTAACAACTCCCATACAAAGCATAGCCATTGCTAACGAATAAACGGCACACGCGCCATCCATATCTCCTTGTCGTTTATGTAATGGCACAATACTCCCATTTGCATCTTTTACACGTACACCCTTGGAATCAAGTCTGATAGATTTTATTACTTTTATCGCTGCCATCTTTTATTTCAATCCCAATTAAAAGTCCTTATTATACTACGCAATCTATCCATTATCCGTGTCAGAGCCTTACGGGTCTTAATCAATCCGAGATGCTTCTCTTTCAAAGCCTTTTGTATGATTTCAGGCTGCTCTTTTTGCAGGTAATCATATTCTTTCAGGTAATGGTCAAGCACATCTGTGGCAAGACCTTCATCTTGTGCCAACGAGTTCACTGCCTTTTCTCGTTCTGTGGAGATATAGCGGTTCAAGCGTTCTTCCAGTTCGCTTGTGCCATCCGCTTTCTTCCGTTGCGCCATAAAGTTCTCTTTATCCTCATCCACATTCTTTTGGATGAAGCCGTCTATGAGTTTTGCCTTATTACGCATTTCGGCATCTTTAATCATGGTATCAATGATATTCTTTCGCCGTTCCGCATAGTCATTACTGTACGGGTCAAGGTCGGCAATCAATTCAAGGATGTAAGCCACATTGATAATGTCGCTGTGCAGAAGTTCAAGGCAGAAATCCACATCTTCTAACCGCTCATCGCCCGGTGTTTCATCACCCGACTTTACAGGTGAAACAGAATCAACTAAGATAAACGTATCGTGAATGTCAAGGTACTTGCTTCGGAAGTCCATGAACTGCTGTTCGGTCATGCCGAGGTCATCCGCATCATCATTGTAATCCTCGTATATCTGAATTTCTGCGTGTTTTCGGATAATGTCACGGAAAGCCAGTACAAAATCCTTCTTGTCCTTTTCGCTCTGTAATAGGTCTATGCTGCTTGGCTCTGGATATTTCTGTAAGAAATCCGTTGCCAACTGCTGATATTCCTTTTTCACATCCTCAAACGGAGGTCTTACTATTTCCTCTGGATTGTTGGAATTGCTGAACAGCCTGATAGCCGTATCTACATTGCTTTTCAAATCACGGAAACATACAATCTTGCCGAAACGCTTTTTCTCGTTCAACACACGGTTCGTGCGGCTAAACGCTTGCAGCAATCCGTGATACTCCAAGTTCTTATCCACATAAAGCGTGTTGAGCTTCTTGCTGTCAAATCCGGTGAGGAACATACCCACTACAAGGCAGAGGTCAAGCGGCTTCATATCCGCTTTCTTCTTTTTCATGCGCAGGTTGATGTCATCGTAGTAGGCACGGAAGTTTTCGGTAGTGAATGCAGTGCCGAACATTTCATTGTAGTCGTTCATAATGGCTTGCAATTCGTCCGCTTCACCTGTGCTTTCACTGACATATCGCCCCGTATTCATTCCTGTCTGCTCATCGTCTTGGCTACTGTTGGCAGCGTAGGTGAATACAGCTCCGATACGGATTTTCGGATTCAAGGACTTGAATATCTTGTAATAGCGGATAAGCATTGGCACGGACTGCACAGCAAACAATGCGTCAAACTCACCGTCAAAGGTTGACTTATTGAAATTATTAAGGATGAATTTGGCGATTTCTTCCATGCGGTTGGCATTGCCCTTTTCCACTTCCTCGCTTCCGTGATAATACTCCACGAGAAAACCCAACACGTTTTCATCGGCAATGGCATCCTTGATAAGATACTGATGCAAGCAATTACCAAATATCTCTTTAGTCGTATGCCCGTCCACGGCATTCTCCGTAAAGATAGGTGTTCCCGTGAAACCAAATACTTGTGCGTTGTCAAAGAACTTCATTATCCGTTTGTGGCTTTCCCCAAAGTGGCTTCTGTGACATTCGTCAAATATCATCACGATACGGGAGTGGCGTATGGCTTCTATCTTGTTGCTGTACCATGTTTTGCTGACGGCGGCATTGAGTTTCTGAATGGTGGTAATGATTATCTTGGAATTGCTGTGCAGCCGCTTCACAAGTTCATCCGTATTGTCCGTACCATCCACCGCACCCGGCTCAAAGGCTTCATATTCAGATTGGGTTTGCGTATCAAGGTCGTGGCGGTCAACCACAAACATCACTTTATCCACATCGTCCAGTTCGGATACAAGTTGTGCTGCCTTAAACGAGGTCAAGGTCTTTCCGGCTCCAGTGGTATGCCATATATAGCCGTTGTCATTGGAGTTCGTCACCTTATCCAATATCTTTTCTACGGCATAGAACTGATACGGGCGAAGCACCATCAGGCACTTGTCGCCCTCATGCAGCACGATGTATTTGCCGATGATTTTTCCGAGCGTACATTTTTCAAAGAAGAAAACTGCAAACTTATCCAATTCATTGAACGGCACATTGGCGGCATCCGTCCAGTTGAACGTAAACTTGTAGCCGCTGTTCGGATTGTTGGCGAAATAGCGAGTGTTTACTCCATTGGAAATAACGAATAGTTGGATGTAATCGAACAAACCATGAAAAGAAGTCTTATGGTAACGCTGTATCTGATTGTATGCCTGCTTGAGTTCCACTCCACGGCGTTTCAACTCAATTTGTACCAATGGCAGGCCGTTTATAAGAATAGTCACATCATAACGGCATTTCTTTCTGCCCTCCACCGTAATCTGGTTGGAAACCTGAAATTCGTTCTGACACCACTGTTGGCGGTTGAGAAATTCCACCCAGATACGTTTGCCGTCTGCCGTGTCAAGCGGATAGAGGTCACGGAGCTTTTTCGCCTTTTCAAAGCGCGCACCTCCTTCAAGGTAGATGAGTATCTTTTCAAACTCCTCATCCGTAAATTCTGTACGCCCGTGCTCTGCCAACCGCTTACGGTTGTGTATCTCCAACTGCTGTTTGAAATTGGCTTGAAGATTATCTTCCTCGTCTATTTGGACATACTCATAATCCATTTGCCGAAGCGTGGCGATAAGTCCGGCTTCCAATGCCGCTTCACTTTGTATTGACATATTCCTGTTTTATTCGTTACTCATTTTTCATTCAGGTCTTTGATAATCTCAATGCCCAACGCGTTTTCAATCTTACATATGGTTTCCAACGACATATTCTTTTTCCCTTTCAACACCTTGGATATGTATTGCTGGGTGCAGTTCATCTTTTTGGCAAGCATTTTCTGCGTCAAACCAAGTTCCGACATCCGTTTAGACATGGCGGCGGCAATCCATTGAGAGTACTGTGCCCAATCCTTTATATTCTGTTCCTTTTCTACCTCTTGCGCTTTCGGTATCGAAGCCACGGAAAGCGTTTTATCTGTCGTTGTGTTCATTGAGATACATCCTTTTCCTGTCTTGATTGCAAAGGTACAATAAATATCCCAAACCAAACAACCATCGGGTTGTGTTTTTGCAGAAAATTATTTTGTATGCAGTCTTATCCTCAAAATATAGGTTTAGGGGGTCGATGATTTGGCGACCCCCTTGTTATCATTGAATATAGGGATGCCATTTCAACAAAGCCTCAATGACTATTCATCAAAACACCCCATCCGTCAGGCTCATTGCCTCCACTTTCTTCTCCATGTTCACCTTTGCGTAAACCTGCGTGGAAGCGATGCTGCCATGCCCCAAAATCTTGCTGACCGAATAGAGTTCCGCACCTGCCGTTATCGCCAGCGTTGCCGCCGAATGTCGGCTGCTGTGATAGGTGAAATCCTTTTCTATCCCTGCCTTTTCCTTGATGCGGCGCACGTACTTCGCCACGTTGTCGGGCTTCTTCACCAACGGGAAGATGATGCCTTCCTCTCCGTTCTCCGGTCTTGGAGGGAGCAAGGACAAAGCTAATGTGTTGAGCGGAACGGTGACGGGGCGCTTGGTCTTGTGCTGGATAATGGAAACCATCTGCACGCCGTTCACGTCCTTGATGTCGCTCCACCGCAAGTGCTGCATATCGCCGAGCCGAAGCCCCGTCATGCACGAGAAGCCGAAAGCCATCTGCACGGTCTGCTCCATTGCGGTTTGCGGTTCAACGGCAAGAAAGCGTTTCAGTTCATCCGCAGTCAGGTATTCACGGTGCTTGTCCGGCGCGTGGAAGTGTTCTTCCCTTGTTAGGTCTTGAACCGGGTTGTACGCAATCAGCCCGTCACGCACCGCCTTGTTAAAAATAGCCTTGACTGTTTCCTCGAACAGCACGAGGGAATAAGCTGCCAGTCTGCCGCCATTCGTCTTTATTTGTTTGCGGTTGCGGTAACTCCGCATATAATCGAACAGGCCGCTCACCAAATCCCTGTCCACATCTTTCAGCAGGACATTCGTCTGCTTTATCCGTTGCAGGTAGGCGGCTATCCGTTTGCGGACAACGCCCTTGTGTGCAATCATCTTCTCGCAGTTGCCGCTGTCTATCGCACTTTGGATATAGTCGTCACACCAACCGAGCCATGTCATCGTCTTGGCGGTTTTGTTGTCCTCCGTCTTTTTCTTCTTCTCAAAGGTCGGAGGATTCAGGATGCGTTGCGCACGTATCTCCTGCGCCTTGCGGTAGGTTTCCCCATTGAGCTTCTTCGCATGGGGCGCATCGTCGGGAATTAGATAAAGGTGCAGGTTCTCTTTCTTGCGAAAGCCCGTTTCGTAATACTCCAAATACAGGCTGCGGTTTCCGGCTGTCAGTTGCCGTTCCTTGATTTCTACTTTCATAATATTTATCCTTTCCTAATTGGTTACACAAACATATTGTTCACGAGGTTCATCGTCTCAATTTTCTTCTTGTCCACTATCTTGGCATAGACCTCCGTCATCCTGATGCTCTGGTGTCCGAGAATCTTGCTCACCGTATAGAGGTCTGCACCGAGGGTCAGCAACAAGGTTGCCGCCGTATGTCGTGAGCAATGGTAGGTGATGTGCTTCTGTATTCCGGCCTCCTGCATCCATTCACCCAACACCACTTCAACTGTTGTAGAGGTGATGCGGAGTTGGTGGAACACCCTTTCGCTGTCTTTCGACTTTCGGGGCATCCACTTCAAGGCTTCGTTTGAAAGCGGTATCGTCACCGTGTTCTTGGTCTTTACCTGCTCATGCTCGATGTAGAGCGTCTTGCCGTCAGCCGCCTTGTGAATCTCGTTCCACTTCAACGCCATCATGTCGCTGTACCGCAACCCTGTGAAACATGAAAACAGAAATGCTTTTTTCACGATGTCATAGCGGCAAGGCGTGGCAATAAGCGTCCGCAGTTCCTCGATGGTCAGGAACTCACGGATGGCACTCTTCTTTTGCGGCTTCTCTTTTGCGTCCAACAGTTTGAACGGATTGCTGTCAATCAGCCCCTCGCGGACTGCCATATTCAAGGCTGCGGCAAGGCGATTCATGAAGATGCGGCAGGTGGTACTGCCCAAAGTCTTCTTCCCGTTGTTGAATGTGCAGGTTTTCAGAAAGGCGATGAAGCCCTTGCAGAAATCCTTGTCCACCTCTTTCAAGCCAAGGTTGGGCTTCCCTATATATAATAGGTATTGTTCCACCCTTGCCTGTGCGTTCCGCTTCGACCTCATGCTTGCCGGGGTAAGGCCGTTCTCATCCTTTGTGTACTTCTCCACCCAAGCGGCAAGCGTCATCCTTCCCTTTTTCACGTTCTCCCAATTCACAAGGCCGTGCCGCTGGATGTCGATGATGCGCTCAGCCTTGATTTGCTCGGCGAGCTTGAGCGTGTTCTTGTTCTGCAACTTGGCGGCAGCGTTCACTTCCGGCACGAGGTAGAGCTTCAAGCCCTCCTTCTTCCTTGCACCCATGTAATACATGTCGAGATACAGGCTTACATTGCCGTCATTGAGCCTCTTTTCGCGTATGCGGACAGGCTCTTTCATTTTGATTTCTTTCTTTTTCCGTCCCATTTTCTTTTCTGTGTTATCCGTTTCTTGGATTTGTTACTATATTGTTTATCAGTCACTTACATACTTTGCAAAGATAAATCCAAAAGGGACAAAAACGGGACAAAAAGCGCACGAAAATATCTCAATTTAGGCAAATATAACGGTCTAATCAAAAATCGGCACACATTCATAACTAGCTATAAATCAGTTGGATTTAACCGATTTCGTTATATTTGATTTCCTATGGTTTTACCCATTTGCAATAATTGGTGGTTACTGGTGGATTCTTCAAATGTGCATGGCACTGGCCGCCCTATTCGCCATCATCATGGCGGCAGGCATGGCGTACAAAATGATGGTCAAGCACGAGCCTTTGGACGTGATGAAGCTCTTCAGACCGCTGGCCGTGTCGCTTATCCTCTGCTGGTGGTATCCTCCGGCAGACACGGGCATGGCAAACAGCGGGAGCAACTGGTGCTTTTTAGATTTCCTCTCCTATATCCCGAACTGCGTCGGTTCGTACACACATGACCTGTACGAGGCCGAAGCCTCGCAAATCTCGGACAAGTTCGAGGAAGTGCAGGAGTTGATTTACGTGCGCGACACGATGTACACTGCCCTGCAGGCACAGGCCGATGTCGCCCATACGGGTACGTCGGACCCAAACCTTATCGAGGCAACGATGGAACAGACAGGTGTGGACGAGGTAACGAACATGGAGAAGGATGCGGCGAAGCTGTGGTTCACCTCGCTGACTTCGGGGGTAATCGTGGGGATTGACAAAATCATCATGCTGATAGCCCTTGTAGTATTCAGAATCGGTTGGTGGGTTACCATCTATTGTCAGCAAATTCTTTTGGGAATGCTCACCATCTTCGGCCCTATACAGTGGGCGTTCTCGCTCCTGCCCAAATGGGAAGGTGCGTGGGCGAAGTGGCTCACGAGGTATCTGACGGTGCATTTCTACGGGGCGATGCTCTACTTCGTGGGCTTCTACGTGCTGCTGCTGTTCGACATCGTGCTGTGCATACAGGTGGAGAACCTGACGGCAATCACGGCGAGCGAGCAGACGATGGCGGCTTACCTGCAAAACAGCTTCTTCTCCGCCGGCTACCTGATGGCGGCAAGCATCGTGGCCCTGAAATGCCTGAACCTCGTTCCCGACCTTGCGGCATGGATGATACCGGAGGGCGATACGGCGTTCTCGACCCGAAACTTCGGTGAGGGCGTGGCGCAGCAGGCCAAAATGACGGCGACGGGCGCAATGGGTACGGTAATGAGATAACAAAGTAACGATAAATATTCAAACAAAATGGTCATCAAGAATTTAGAGAACAAAATCAAACTGGTCGGAATTATCTGCACCGCCTTTCTCGTGGGGTGCGTCATCATCAGCATGTCGAGTATCTGGACGGCCCGCATGATGGTTACGGACGCTCAAAAGAAGGTGTATGTGCTGGACGGCAACGTGCCCATACTGGTACGCCGCACGACGATGGAGGAAACGCTCGACGTGGAAGCCAAGAGCCATGTAGAGATGTTCCACCACTACTTTTTCACGCTTGCCCCTGACGACAAGTACATCCGCTACACGATGGAGAAAGCGATGTACTTAGTGGACGAAACGGGCTTGGCACAGTACAACACGCTCAAGGAAAAAGGTTTCTACTCGAACATCTTGGGAACGAGCGCCGTCTTTTCGATTTTCTGCGACAGTATCGCCTTCAACAAGGAGAAGATGGAGTTTACCTACTACGGACGGCAGCGTATCGAACGGCGCAGCAATATCCTGATGCGCGAACTGGTTACGGCGGGACAGCTCAAGCGTGTACCCCGGACGGAGAACAACCCGCACGGGCTGCTCATCGTGAACTGGCGCACACTGCTGAACAAGGACATCGAGCAAAAGACGAAAAGCAACTATTAACACCATCAGCCCTATGAATATCAAAGGATTCAGACGTATGCTGTTCGGTGAAAAAATGCCGGACAGGAACGACCCGAAATACAAGGAACGCTACGAGCGTGACATAGATGCCGGACGGCGTTTCGCCAAGGCAACACGCATCGACAAGGCTGCGGCCAAGGTGCAGGGCTTCGCCAACATGCACCGGACGCTGTTTCTCGTCATCGTATTTGGCTTCGCCATCTGCGGGCTGACATGGAATATTTACCGCCTGACGGTGGTGTACCGCCATCATCCGACCCGCCGGACGGCCACGGAGATGCAGGATTCCGTGCTCCGGGAACGGCATAAGATGCTTTCCGTACCGCATGTACGAAGATTCGATACGAAGGAAAGTGGTACGGAAAGGCCGGAATAGAACGGCAGGCTTATGAATATGCCGTTTGAGAGAACTATAAGCAAGTATGTGCAACTCAATTAAAGGGAAACAATGAACAATATCTTCAAGAGAATTAATTTCAGGCAGCCAAAGTATATGCTTCCGGCTATCCTCTATATTCCCCTTCTCGGCACGTCGTACTTCTTTTTCGACCTGTTCCATACCGAGAAGGTCGAGGTACAGGATAAGACACTCCAGACGACCGAGTTCCTGAATCCCGAATTGCCGGACGCCCAAATCAAGGGTGGCGACGGTATCGGCAGCAAGTATGAGAACATGGCCAAATCATGGGGCAAGATACAAGATTATTCCGCTGTGGACAACATCGAGCGGGACGAACCGGACAATAACCAAGAGGAATATGAATCGCAGTACACCGAAGAGGACATCGCCCTGCTTGACCGGCAGGAAAAGGAAAATGATCTGGCAGCGGAAGCGGCCGATGCCAAGAGGCGGGAACAGGAGGCTCTCGCAGAACTGGAAAAAGCACTCGCCGAAGCGAGGTTGAGAGGACAACGGGAGGTCATGCCGTCCGAAACGGACAGCACCGCAACGGCGGCTCCGCCGGACACGATGACGCAGGCCAAGGGAACCATCGACGAGGAAAGCCGTTCGGTCAAAGCTCCTGCGGAGACGGACAAGGCAAGCGAGGTGGTGAAGAAGGTAAAGACGGCTTCGGACTACTTCAACACACTGGCGAAAGACGCTCGGGAACCGAAACTCATCAAGGCGATCATCGACGAGAACATCAAGGCCGTGGACGGCTCGCGTGTGCGGCTGCGCCTGCTGGACGACATCGAAATCAACGAGAGCGTGGTCAGGCGTGGTACTTACCTGTATGCCACAGTCAGCGGTTTCTCTTCCGGACGTGTAAAAGGAAGCATCAACAGCATATTGGTGGAGGACGAACTGGTCAAGGTCAGCTTGTCAATCTACGATACGGACGGGCTGGAAGGACTTTACGTACCCATCAGCCAGTTCCGCGAGACAAGCAAGGATGTGGCGAGCAGTGCCATGTCGGGCAGCATGAACATGAATACCAGCGGATACGGTAACAGCCTCGCCCAATGGGGTATGCAGGCGGTGAACAATGCCTACCAGAAAACGAGTAACGCCATCAGCAAGGCTATCAAGAAAAACAAGGTGAAGCTGAAATACGGGACGTTTGTGTATCTGGTGAACGGACGGGAAAACAGGAACTAAAAGGGCAGTGACAATGGAATCAGACATATCAAAACTTCATAAGGGAACGGACGGCTTCTATTACGAGGACTACATCGCTCCCGATAAGCCCGAAACATTCGTTGGGAAGCTCGTAAGTACCGAATGGTGGCACAAAGGGGTACGATTCGCCCTGATATGCAACTTTCAGGCAGAAGACGGGCGGAGGATTGCCTTATTCGCCTTCCAGAAGCATACCGGTTTTTACGGGCCGAGAGACGGTGCGGTCAATTTCAAACATGTGGAGAAGAATACCCTCTGGGAGTGTGAAATCCGGAAAACCCGGACGGAACGCTGTACCTGGATGAGCGCCCGACAAATTGTAGAACTGAAAACAGACGCAATATGATAGAGACGGATCGCATTTACCTTATGGACTGCATGGAGGGCATGAAACAGATAGCGGATAGTAGCGTGGACGCCATAATCGCCGACCTGCCTTACGGGGTGTTAAATCGCAGCAATCCGTCGGTGAACTGGGACCGCCAGATACCGTTCGCAGCCTTGTGGGAGCAATACCGGCGGATTACCAAGCCGGACAGCCCCATTATCCTGTTCGGACAGGGGCTTTTCTCCGCATGGCTCATGCTGTCGCAACCCCGGCTATGGCGGTACAACCTCGTGTGGCAGAAAGATCGGGTGACGGGACATCTCAATGCCAAACGTATGCCGCTCCGGCAGCACGAGGATATTCTGGTATTCTATAAAAAACAGCCGGTCTATCATCCGCAGATGACACCGTGTCCTCCGGAACGGAGAAATCACGGGAGGCGTAAAACGGAGGGATTTACCAACCGTTGTTACGGAACGATGAAACTCTCACCGGTACGCATAGCCGATGACAAATATCCGACCTCGGTCATCTTCATGCCGAAGGAACACAAGAAAGGCGCGTTCTACCACCCGACACAAAAGCCCGTGGCGTTGATGGAGTACCTGATACGGACCTACACCGACGAAGGCGATGTTGTACTGGACAACTGTATCGGGTCAGGCACAACCGCCGTGGCCGCTATCCGCACGGGACGACACTACATCGGATTTGAAATCGAACAGGTGTACTGCGAGATTGCCGAACGGCGGATTCAGGAGGAACTGGAATGCAGGAACAAAGCACAAGAGGAAAAAGAGATAAGGGAAGAAAAACAAAATCAATAAATCAATGACATGGACAAAAAAGGAATC
This sequence comes from Phocaeicola sp. RTP21359st1_B8_RTP21360_211022, assembly GCF_040911965.1. Classification (NCBI taxonomy): domain Bacteria; kingdom Pseudomonadati; phylum Bacteroidota; class Bacteroidia; order Bacteroidales; family Bacteroidaceae; genus Phocaeicola; species Phocaeicola sp. RTP21359st1_B8_RTP21360_211022. The sequence continues at coordinate 29,887 of NZ_JBDFXP010000002.1, read as the reverse complement.
GTAACGGCATTTCTTCTGGCGGCAGGACTGCTGGGAACGCCGAATGTACAGGCACAACGAACCTACGAGGAGATGGAACAACTTACGGTAAATGAACAGGTAACGACGGTCATCACGGCCTCGGAACCGGTACGCTTCGTGGACATCTCCACCGATAAGGTTGTCGGTGACCAGCCGATAGATAACATCGTCCGCCTGAAACCGAAAGAGGGCGGACACGAGGACGGCGAGGTGCTGGCCATAGTGACCATCGTAACGGAACGCTACCGCACGCAGTATGCACTGCTCTACACCACACGGGTGCGGGAGGCGGTAACTGACAAGGAAATCCAGTTGCAGGAACGAAACGCCTACCACAACCCGGCGGTCTCGATGTCCACCGTGGAGATGACACGCTTCGCCCGGCGTATCTGGAACTCGCCCGCGAAGATCCGCAACGTCGCCACCAAGGCACACCGCATGACCATGCGGTTGAACAACATCTACACCGTGGGAGAGTATTTCTTCATCGACTTCTCAATAGAGAACCGGACGAACATACGTTTCGACATTGACGAGATACGGGTGAAGCTGGCGGACAAGAAACTGACCAAAGCGACTAATGCGCAAGTCATCGAACTGGTCCCGGAACTGGTGCTGGAGACGGGCAAGACGTTCCGGCACGGCTACCGGAATGTGGTCGTGGTCAGGAAAATGACGTTCCCGAACGACAAGGTACTGACCATCGAGATGACGGAGAAACAAATCAGCGGGCGTGCTATCAGCCTGAATATCGACTATGAGGACGTGCTGTCGGCCGATTCGTTCAGCACGGCATTGCTGGAGGAGGAATGACAATGAGAAAGACGATTATCCTGACGATTGCCTGCATGTGCCTCGCCGTCGGCGCGAATGCACAACGGGGCAGCGGCCGCCTTTCGCTCGGAGCGGGGCTGCTGTACAAGAACGGGCTGGACGTGACGCTGGCCTACGAACACGAGATGAACTACCGCCATGCGTGGGAGTTCTTTGCCAACGGCTACCTGCAATGGGCAGAGTGCGAATCCTGCAAGCATGTATGCCCGAAATCTTTCTGGCAGAATTACCGTACCTACGGCTTCGGCGTGGCTTACAAACCCTGCGTCACGAGGGGACGCAACCATTACGGAAGCCTCCGTATCGGGGCTTCGGGCGGAAGCGATACGAGGAAGTTCCTTGTCGGGCTGCATTTCGGCTACGAGCACAACTATGTGTTGCGGGCGGGCTGGACGCTATACTGGCAAGTCAAGGGAGACGTGATGATAAAGGGGGCCGATGTGCTGCGTACAGGAGTTGCCCTCGGTATTAAACTACCTATAAAATAAGGGAAAGATGAAACAGAACACTATCAGAAAAACGTGCCAGGTAGTGCCGGTTCTCCTCATAACCGGGGCATTGGCTGCCTGCGACGCACATATAGAAGAACCCGACAAGACGGTACGTCCCGGACATGTCCTCTGCGTGGACGGCAAGGCCGTGCCGTACAGCGAGTATGAAAATTCCGGGAAACAGGCGATTGCCGTCGTCTTCCATACCTATTCGGACGGGGAAACGGAAGGAAACGGCTATGCCGTCTATCTGTGGGACATGACGCCGAAGGCTTTTGCCGACAGCCTCGGTGTCGAGCAGGGTACGTCGGCGGACATTGCTGCATACGACGGGAATGAGAACACGTTCGCCCTGTACGATACGGAAGAAACGGCCTCGCCGATGGCTGAAGCCGTTTTTGCCTTGTGGAAATACGGACAGAGCGCCTATATCCCCTCGGTGGCACAGATGCGTCTGCTGTATTCGGCACAGACCGTCATCAATCCGATTATCGAGAAATGCGGCGGCGACCCGCTGCCGACCGAGGCCGACGAGTGCTGGTATTGGACATCGACGGAGGTGGAAGGACAGCAGACAGTCAAAGCATGGCTCTACTCGACAGCCAGCGGAACCATGCAGGAAACGCCCAAGACACAGGCGCATAAAGTGCGTCCCATTATAACCATCAACAACTGAATTTATGATTATGAACGGAATTAAAGATTTTCAAGCACCACAGTATGTGGATATAGTACATCCGGACAAAGGATTCTTCGGGTATCTGTTAAGATGCAAATGTCCTAAACAAGAGGACGTTTCCGGTAATTTCATATTCCTCGACGATGGAATAGACTGCTACAAGAGGTTTCCCTCCGTAAAGAATCGCAGGGAAGAAATCCGGGCAGAATGGAACGGCCGTATCAGCCGTTACCATGATATTTTCCAAGGTCAGCTCTGCTATGTCAATGAAGAATTGATTGAAGATTTCATTGATTTCATGACTTATGGCTCTGACAATGCCGTCCGGATTTTCCTTGAGAAGTTTACAGCGGAAGTACGGGCTTCTGCAATATATGACGGGCTTAAACCTCTATATGCAGTTTCCCATGTCTGCCAGCTTTCCGCTGATAACCGTATGCAATGGCCTCACATCCACGTCCTCTGGGGTATTAAAAAGAATTGACATAGCAATGGAAGAGAGCAAGGAATTACAGGGATTTTACCGGATATTCCGTGCGGTGGTGTATGTCTCCGTACTGATGGAGTTTTTCGAGTATGCCATCGACCCGGCCATGCTGGACCACTGGGGCGGCATACTCTGCGACATTCACGGACGTATCAAACGGTGGGCCATCTATAACGACGGCAACCTCGTGTACAGCAAGGTCGCCACGGTGCTGCTGATCTGCATTACCTGTATCGGCACCAGAGCCAAGAAACATTTGGAATTCAACGCCCGGCGGCAGGTCTTGTACCCGCTCGTGAGCGGCTTTGCCCTGTTAGTGCTGTCCGTATGGCTGTTCGGTCATCCGATGGAGACGCGGTTCTACACGCTGCCGCTGAACATTATTCTCTATATGGCGGTATCGCTCACGGGGGTTATCCTCGTGCATGTCGCACTGGATAACATCTCCAAGTTCCTCAAAGAGGGACTGATGAAGGATCGTTTCAATTTCGAGAATGAAAGTTTCGAGCAATGCGAGGAACTGATAGAGACTCCGTACAGCGTGAATATCCCCATGCGATATTACTACAAGGGCAAGTTCCGTAAAGGCTGGACCAATATAACCAACTGTTTTCGTGGAACATGGGTAGTCGGAACACCGGGGTCGGGCAAGACATTCAGTATCATCGAGCCGTTTATCCGACAGCACTCGGCCAAGGGGTTCGCGATGGTGGTCTATGACTACAAGTTCCCGACGCTGGCCACGAAACTGTACTACCACTACAAGAAAAACCAGAAGCTCGGAAAGTTGCCCCAAGGCTGCCAATTCAATATGATTAACTTCGTGGACGTGGAGTACAGCCGCCGGGTAAATCCAATTCAGGCAAAATACATCAACAACCTCGCTGCGGCGAGCGAAACGGCGGAAACGCTGCTGGAATCCCTGCAAAAAGGCAAGAAAGAGGGAGGCGGCGGCAGCGACCAGTTTTTCCAGACTTCGGCTGTGAACTTCCTCGCCGCCTGCATCTACTTTTTCGTGAACTATGAACGCGAGCCTTACGATGCCAAAGGAAACAAATTGTACGCTGAAAAACGGCAGGACCCGGAGACGAAATTCTGGAAACCGACGGGTGTGGTACGCGCCAAAGAGGGCGGGGAAATCGTTGAACCTGCCTACTGGTTAGGCAAGTATTCGGATATGCCGCATATCCTGTCGTTCCTGAACGAGAGTTACCAGACCATCTTCGAGGTACTGGAGACCGACAACGAGGTTGCCCCGCTGCTCGGTCCGTTCCAGACCGCTTTGAAAAATCGCGCGATGGAACAGTTGGAAGGTATGATCGGTACATTGCGCGTCTATACCTCTCGTCTGGCGACCAAAGAGAGTTACTGGATATTCCACCGTGACGGTGATGACTTCGACCTGAAAGTGAGCGACCCGAAGAATCCGAGCTACCTGCTGATAGCGAACGATCCGGAAATGGAAAGCATTATCGGAGCGTTGAACGCCCTTATCCTGAACCGCCTCGTTACCCGTGTGAATACGGGACAGGGCAAAAATGTCCCCGTGAGCATTATCGTGGACGAGCTGCCGACGCTGTACTTCCACAAGATAGACCGCCTGATCGGCACGGCACGAAGCAACAAGGTGAGCGTGACGCTCGGCTTCCAAGAACTGCCGCAGCTCGAAGCGGATTACGGGAAAGTGGGTATGCAGAAAATCATCACGACGGTGGGTAACGTGGTGAGCGGTTCGGCCCGTGCCAAGGAAACGCTGGAATGGTTGTCGAGCGACATCTTCGGCAAGGTGGTGCAAATCAAGAAGGGTGTCACGATAGACCGGGACAAGACTTCCATCAATCTGAACGAAAATATGGACAGCCTCGTACCCGCCTCGAAAATCTCGGATATGCCGACGGGCTGGATCTGCGGCCAGACGGCACGGGACTTCATCCAAACAAAAACCGGCATAGGCGGCTCGATGAACGTGCAGGAAGCGGAGGAGTTCAAGACCTCGAAGTTCTTCTGCAAGACGGATTTCGACATGAAGGAAATCAAGAAGGAGGAAGCGGCGTATGTACCGCTGCCGAAGTTCTACACGTTCAAGTCGAGAGAGGAACGGGAACGCATTCTTTACCGGAATTTTGTGAATGTGGGAATGGAGGTGAAAGAAATGATAAAGGACGTGCAGAACAAACGAGGGGCGAAATAAGAAACCTGTTTCCGATATGAGGGAAAGTAAAAAAAATGCCTGCAATGATTCCGCGATTATTGCAGGCGTTTTGGCGTTTCCGGTATCTTGGAAAATCCTGTGGAGTTGGTTTTGGTATTCAATACTACACAAAAAGTATATTATACCGAAACAAAATCAACTTTCAAGACCTTTGGAACGGAAAATAATGCTACCTTTGCAGTTGAAAAAGAAAACAAATCATATACTGTGGATATAGAACAAAAAAGCAAAATAAACCAACTGCTGCTTTCCGCCACTCCCAAAGGATTGTTATTCTCCGAATGGCTGAAAAGGAACGGTTATTCCGACCAGTTGATAAAAAGATACCGGGAATCCGGCTGGCTTGAGATGCTGTCAAAGGGAGTCATGTACCGAACGGGAGACAGCCTGTCGGCATACGCCGCATTGTCCTGCTACAACAGGCAATTGGGCAAGACGTTCCGTGTCGCAGCTCATTCTGCATTGGAACTGTTCGGCTTCAACCACTATGTGCCTATGGGGAAACCGTTGCTGATGGTGGCACACGGCAAACAGCGTGTTCCGGAATGGATACGCCACGATGTTTTCGACAGGGTGATAAAACCGTTTTCCACCGATACCTTTTCAGAACCGCAGACCGCAACGATTGTGAAATACGAAGTGGATCTGCTGGTTTCTACACCTGAACAGGCATTCTTGGAATGTCTGTTGCTTGCACCGCAACAATATTCCTATATGGACTTGTTCTATATGATGGAACAACTGACAACGCTGCGTCCCGAAATGCTACAGCAACTGCTCGAAACGACCAAGAACCTTAAAGTAAAGCGTATGTTCCTTTATATGGCAGAAAAAGCGGGACACTATTGGTTCGAGGCACTTGATACATCCAAAATAGGACTGGGAACCTCCAAATTGCAACTGTCAAAAAACGGGATTTATATCTCCAAATACAAAATAACCGTACCTAAAGAACTGAACGAATATGAATGACATCTATAAAAAACAGGTGGCATTGTTGATACGCATTATGCCGTCCGTGTACCGCATCAAAGATTTTGCTGTGCATGGAGGTACGGCTATCAACCTGTTTCATAAAAACATGCCTCGCTATTCAGTCGATATAGACCTCACCTATATTCCCGTAAAGGAAAGGGCCGAGAGTCTGGACGCAATCAACAACCATCTGCGAACTTTGAAAAGCTACATAGAAAAATCCATACCGGGCATAAAAGTGATCCACAAGCATGATGTCTGGAAATTACAATGTACTTTGGACGGTGCGACCGTCAAAATCGAAGTGAACGGGACAAAGCGGGGTATCATCGGAGAGACAGAGGACAGGAAACTGTGCGAACGGGCTGAAACGGAGTTCAATATGACCTGTAAAGCACGTACAGTTTCTTATTCGCAGCTTTACGGGGGCAAAATTGCAGCGGCATTAAGCCGCCAACACCCACGGGACCTGTTCGATTGCAAGTATATGGAAATGGCGTCGTTTCATGATGTCAAGAACGGCTTCATGCTTTGCCTGTTGGGGAGCGACAAGCCTGTCATCGAATCTTTGCAGCCGAACGCCATCGACCAGACGGAAGCACTGGAAAAGCAGTTTGAGGGAATGTCCGATACTCCATTCACTTATTCGGATTATGAAGAGGCAAGGCATAACCTCATTCAGCAGGTAAACGACAGCCTGACCGAAACAGACCGGGAATTTCTTCTGTCATTTGAAAACGGCGAACCCGATTGGGAAAAATGCTGTGCCGGAGATTTAAGCCGCTATCCGTCCGTAAAATGGAAATTACAGAACATTGCCAAGCTGAAAAAGAGCAATCCTCAAAAGCACAAGGCGGGATTGGAAAAGCTACAGACCTTCTTATTTCCGAAGAAGGGATAAGTTTTTATGGGCATCATGCCGGACAGATTGGTGTTAACGGAAAAACAATATTTGGAATCATGTACAATATGCGAGAAATAAAAGAGGAAGACTTTGAAGCGGTGGCAAAATTTGAAATTGAAATTTCTGAAATCTCATTCGGAGAAAAGGCTATTACTGACCTCGAGTTCCACTGCAAGAAATTAGCCAAAGCAAAAGACCGACGCGGAATGATCGTGATAGAAGACACGGAATCCGGTAAAATTGTGGGCTGGGTATGGATGGAGAAAAAGCAGAACAGCCTGACCGGAGAGGTTTATGCCAACTTCAAGTCCATTTATGCGGATGAGTGCATTCGAGGAATGCAAATTGTAGACGACCTGTTTGAAAAAAGCATAGAATATGCGAGAGAGTGCAAGGCGGCTTATATTGTCGGCAAGGTTCATGCCGGGAACGTACCGATGCGCTCTTTGTATAAAAAGCATTGCTTCGAGCCAACCCATGTAACGATGGAAAGGAAATTGTTATGATAACGTCCGGCATACAAAGTTTTGCTCTCTCGCATGGCGAACAATACAAACACGGAAGAACAAGCCTGCGTGACTTGTCAGGTAAACTGCCTTTCGTGGCAAACGGGTGTACCATGCTGTTATGCGTTGAAGGCCGGGCTGTCGTAACCACCAATACACGAAAACGGACATTCCGCAAAGGTGATTTGCTTGTGTTGTTTTCGGACACCTTATTTGCACCGCTGTGTGTTTCTCCTTCATTCACGGCAGAATATATATCCTTGTCATTGGAACTGACAGGGGAGATTTTCTACAAAATGACTTCCCCCGCATTTTGGGACGGACTGTATGAATATCCGGTCTGCCGACTTTCGGAAGCACAATACTCATTGGCAGACGGAGTGTTCAAGCAGATGATATGGGCGATGGAGAACGGTGATGAAGAAAGCCGGAAAAACATCCTGCAAAATTGCATTTACAATGTTTTTCTGGCTTTAGATATTGTGTTCAAGCCGATGTTTCCCGACTTGGGCAAGTGTTATCAAAAGGATCAGTCAAGGGTGCTGTTCGGCAAGTTCATGTCACTGCTGGCTAAGAATTTCCATGTAAAAAGAGATGTACGATATTATGCGGACAGGCTTTGCATCACGACCGATTACCTTTATAAGATAACCTGCAAAATAGAACAGCGGACTCCGAAGGAAATCATTGACCTGTTTGTCGTAACGGAACTCAAACGCTATTTGGACAACACAGAACAGTCCGTCAAAGACCTGGCCCGTCTGTTCCATTTCGAAGACGCGTCGTACCTTTGCCGCTTTTTCCGCCGCACGGCAGGCTGTTCCGTTTCCGAATACCGCAACAGGCTTAGCCGCTCATAGGCTCCCCGTATCAAATCGCTGTATTCCACTTTCGCACATCCGAGCCGCTCCTGCAAATAGTCGAAAGCAGTCCACGGACGGACATTGGTGCCGCATGTGAACAAATCGACAGCGGCATAACCACACTCCGGCCACGTGTGTATGGTCAAGTGGGATTCTTGGATGACCACCACACCGCTCACACCCACTGGGGCGTATTTGTGAAAGTTTTCCTGTACTATGGTCGCTCCGGCACTTACTGCCGCTTCGTGCATGAATGTGCGAATCTGTTCCACATCGTCCAGTTTTTCCGGGTCGCAGTTGTAGAAGTCTGCAAGGATGTGATGCCCTAAGGGAAGGTATTGCTTTTTATCCGTATTCCCGTTTTTGTGCAGTCTGTCGAAAACCGTAGCTCCGCATACATTGCAGCCTTGTTTTTTCAACTCCCTGATGGTCTGATATTCCGCCTCTTTCCCCACGGCATAGACTTTGCCGCATTGCCGGCAGCGGTAACGGTTTTGCCGGAGATTGCGGTCTGCGGTGTAGATGTCATCGCGCCCTCGTTTTTCGAGAGGAAACAAGGCGCGTGTACGTTCTGTCGTTTCCAGGACAAAGAGCTGTCCTTTGTTGCCCAAAAGAGATGCGCCCATGTATTCATTGAACCGGGTGAACATCTCTTTGATGGCCAGTCCGTGCAGTTGGAAACATTTTTGCAGAAAGTAAACCTCCGTTGCCGACTTGTTCCCGAACGAGAAAAAGATTCTCAATCCGGACTCTTCTTTCAGTACGCTAATGGCACGTGACAGGAACAAGGAAGCTCCCTCTTGCGTATAAGGCGGATCGGTGAACAGGCAGTCGAAACGCCCGCACAAATGCGGAGGCAGAGGCATCCTCAAATCCACCCGTTCACAACTTATCGGCAGGGCGAACCGTCCGGCCAGCCGCTCCAGACACTCGATATAACGACCGTCCATCTCAAGTACATGGATGTGTGTCGGGCAGATGCTTGGACCGGGATAAAGTTCTTTCAGCAGAAACCCGATGGCAAGGCTGACAAAATCATCATCGCCCATGCATACGATTTGTCTGCCTGTCAATGTGCCGTTTGCCAAGCAGAGCAAAGCCCTGCGGAATGCTGTCTGTACGGTACATTGGGCTTGGTCCAGTGCTACATCCGCTACGGGGCGTTCGTCGAATGCCGCACGGTATTTTTTACTCAGCGCGTCAGCGTATGCGTCCCTTGCCTGTTCGCTTTCCGCCAGTCGGCGATACAGGCAGAGGTCAATCCCCTTGAATCCAAGAGCTTGTTCCACATACTCCTTTCCGTTATGAGTAAGCCCTACGCCTCCGCTGCATTGTTCCAATATGCCCAGCCTGATACCTTCGTTCTTTATGGCGGTCACGATAGGTACCGGCAAGAGTAATTTTTGAGAGAGGGCTTTGTTGGAAAGTGGCGCAAAACAATACAGCTCCTGAAAATAAAGTTCAATAATCCGTCGGCTATCCTTAATTGATACTGTCTTAAATATTTTGTCGATATAATCCATTTATTACATATCGTTGATTTACAGGCTGCAAAAATAGAACAACATCATTAAGTAATAGAGAGCAAAATCCTGCTGATATGGGTACTTTTCAATACAAAGGCAGATAGGTTGGATATATGGCCAGACGGCTCAGGACTTCATCCAAACAAAAACCGGTATAGGCGGCTCAATGAACGTACAGGAAGCGGAGGAGTTTAAGACCTCGAAGTTCTTCTGCAAAACGGATTTCGACATGAAGGAAATCAAGAAGGGGGAAGCGGCGTATGTACCGTTACTGAAGTTCCACACGTTCAAGTCGAGGGAGGAACAGGAACGCATTCTTTATCGGAATTTCGTGAATGTGGGAATGGAGGTAAAAGAAATGATAAAGGACGTGCTGAACAAACGGGAAACTAAATAGAAAGCCAGATTCCGATATGAGGGAACTAAAAAACGCCTGCAATGATTCCGTGATTATTGCGGACGTTTCGGCGTTTCCTATCTATTGTGAAAATCTTATAGTTCAAAATCAGCTTCTTGCGGCCCTACATAAAAGAAGGGAAATCAGGTGTTTTTTATATAACGGGTACATTTACCAGTCCCCCTTTTTTTGTATAATACCTGCATCTTCCGTTTTGGAGATAAACTCCCGAACCTGTTTTTCGGACAGTATATCTGCGAATATTTCCTTGAGGACAGCCCGGTTGATACAACCATTTTTACGGAAACAACAATAAAATCCTTTCAGTCTTTTACCGCAGTTTCGACGGGAGTTTATGAAAATAAAGTCGTATCTTTGCACTCTCTATCAAACAGATAAATCCATGTGAACAAAGGGTTGAACGGACATATCGCCATGCTTTCGACACAAATTATTTGTGGTTTGAATGTACCTGTCGGTAAATCGCTCCTGGCAGAGTGGATGACACCGATTGGGCTTGCCTCCTCTCGTGTTTTATTCGCCACGCTGATATTTTGGACGATCGGGCTTGTTTTCAGGAGAGAAAAGGTCAATGCCAAAGACTTGATGGTGATTGCTTTGGGCGGTATTTCCGGTGTTGCTTGTACTTATCTTTCCTTTGCGTGGGGACTTAATTATACGACACCAGTTCACTTCGCACTTATTGTCGCCTTAAATCCAATCGTAGTTATGCTCTTTTCCGTATTGTTTTTAAAAGAAGCTATCAACCGGCGGAAGTTGACAGGTGTTCTGTTGGGAATTGCAGGAGCATGGGTCTTGATTTCACAAATGGATATTGCCGCATCCGTTGAAAATCATATACTTGGCATTGTTTTCGCCATCGTCAATACAGTTATGCTCGGATTTTATCTGATTATCATCCGAAGAGTGGCGATAAAATACTCTCCTGTCACACTTCAAAAATGGATGTTCCTATTTGCAGCATTGTCCATGCTGCCGTTCAGTATAAATGAATTGTACGTGCAACCGCTTTATCAGTCCGCGTTCTGTTGGCAACCATTACTCCAGCTTGTATTCGTATTGTTGCTGGCAACTGTTCTCAACAATCTGCTATATCCCGTCGCTCTCAAGGGGATACAGCCCACCACTGCCAGCATTTACATCAACCTACAGCCTATTATAGCTTCTGTCGTTGCCATTTTAATCGGGCAGGACATTTTTAGCTGGGATGAACCGGTTTCGGCCATACTTGTCATATCCGGTGTTTTACTGGTCAGTCATTCACAAAATAAAAAATAAAGCTAATTTGCGGTTCTGTATTCATTGGGCGTACACCCGGCCATTTTCTTGAACCAACGGCTGAAGTGTTGCGGATATGGAAATCCAAGTTCATAGGATATTTCACTTATGGACTTCGCCGTATTGAATACCCGCTCTTTAGCGACATCGAGCATTTTCTGCTGGATGTGTTTCAGGGCAGGCATTCCCGTTTCTTTTTTCATCAGGTCACTGAAATAATTCGGGGAAAGACAAAGTTTGTATGCACAATATTGCACAGTCGGCATCCCTCCATGCCTTGCAGGGGCATCAGAGGCGAAATACTCATCCAGAAGGTCCTCGAAACGCGCTAACAGGTCGTGATTGGCATTGTCGCGGGTGATGAACTGACGGTCGTAGAAGCGGATGCAATAATCAAGCAGCAGCTTGATGTTATCCACGATGAGCGAACGGCTGTGCTTGTCGATAGGATACTGCAGCTCAATGCGAATTTTTTCCATACATTCTATAACCGTCCGTCTTTCTTGTTTGGAAAGGTGCAGGGCTTCGTTGGCATTGTAAGAAAAATATGAATAATCTTTCATTATATGCGCCAATGGTGTACCTCGCAGAAATTCGGGATGAAATGCAACAACCCATCCTTCGGGCTGGTGCAGCTGCCCGTCATCTTCAGATCCCATTACCTGACCGGGGGCGAGGAAAAGCATCGTCCCCTGCTGATAATCGTATATACTTTTTCCATATTTAAGATTTCCACAGTTCGCATCTTTCAATAGAATAGCATAGATGTTATACAGTTTTTTCCCGAACCGGAGAGGCTTCCCTTTACTGCCTTCAATAACGCTGACCAACGGGTGCAGGGTCTCCACGCCAAAATAGTCGTTGTACTGCTGGACTGTATCAACCTTCATTATTTCACTCATAATTTCCTCTTTTTTAAGTCATTGCAAATATAGCTATTTTTCTGTGATAGCTTTTCATTCTGCTTTTAATTAAAAGCAAAGATACGGATTCCCGATGGTACGGCATATACCGAAATCATCGTTTTGGATACCAATTTTACTGGTATACCGGCATCGTTCTTACCGGCCCGTTGAAATTGGTAATTCTATCCGTGAAATTGATACACAGGCTCTTAATTCCCCTATCTAATTTTGCAATCAGAAAGATAATCAAACAGATAACGACATGAAAAAAGAACAGATTCAAGAGAACGGCATCAGTCGTCGCGGGTTCCTGAAACGAACCGCATTGGCAGGCGCGGCCATCTGCATCGCGCCGGCATTGGAGAAAGTAACGGCCGCGGAAAAAGCCATTACAGGTAAATCGTCAGTATCGGCAGCAACCATTCCAGCAGGAATGGCAGCAGTCCGCGCACAGCGTACCTTGAGCAGCGGCAAGGCAGCCTTTACCATTTCGGCGATGGGCTTCGGCTGCATGGGGCTGAACCATCACCGCAGCCAGTCTCCCGATGAAAAGACCTGCATCCGGTTGATTCACGAAGCGATAGAACGGGGTGTAACCTTATTCGATACGGCTGAAAGCTATGGCTACCACAAGAATGAAAAACTGGTAGGCGAAGCCCTGAAAGGCTATACCGACCGCGTGTTCGTCTCTTCCAAATTCGGGCACAAGTTCGTGAACGGCGTGCAGGTGAAGACCGAAGAGGACAGCACCCCGACAAACATCCGGCGCGTATGCGAGAACTCCCTGCGCAATCTCGGCGTGGAGACGCTCGGCATATTCTACCAGCATCGCGTCGACCCTGCGACGCCCATCGAGGTCGTAGCCGAAACATGCGGCGAGCTTATCCGGGAGGGAAAGATACTGCACTGGGGCATGTGCGAGGTCAATGCTGAAACCATCCGCCGGGCGCACAAGGTATGTCCGGTTACGGCCATACAGAGCGAGTATCACTTCATGCACCGCGCGGTGGAAGAAAACGGCGTGCTGGCGCTTTGCGAGGAACTGGGTATCGGTTTCGTGCCGTACAGCCCGCTGAACCGTGGTTTCCTCGGCGGCATGATAAACGAGTACACCCGGTTCGACACCGCCAACGACAACCGCCAGACGCTTCCGCGTTTCCAGCCCGAAGCCATCCGTGCCAACACGCGTATCGTGGAGGTACTGAACGCTTTCGGACGGACGAGAGGCATTACCACGGCGCAGGTGGCATTGGCATGGCTGCTGAACAGGAGGCCTTTTATCGTTCCTATTCCCGGCACGACCAAGCTCTCGCACCTCGAAGAGAACCTGCGGGCCTGCGACATAGTGTTCACGTCGGAAGAAGTGACCGAGCTGGAAAAGGCCGTGGCCGCAATTCCGGTCGTGGGAAGCCGCTATGACGCTTTGCAGGAATCGAAAATCCAGAAATAGGAAGGGCGTATGAGAAAGGTTGTCTTTTATATGATGGCCGCCGCCTTGCTGTCGGGTTGCAACGCACGCAACGGGAATATCATGCAAATCGAGGAACAGGGCAGTTTCGCCGTGGGCGGCACGGTGCTCACCGATTCACTGGGGCGCACCTATCACGGCGACCACGCCTACGTGTTCTATCAGAAACCCGTCGATGCCCGGAAATACCCGCTTGTCTTCGCCCACGGCGTGGGGCAGTTTTCCAAGACATGGGAAACTACGCCGGACGGCCGCGAGGGGTTCCAGAATATTTTCCTGCGCCGCGGTTTCCAGACTTATCTCGTCGACCAGCCCCGCCGGGGAAACGCGGGGCGGAGCACGACACCCGCAACCGTTACCCCCGTCTTCGACGAGGAGACGTGGTTCAACCGTTTCCGCGTGGGCATCTGGCCCGATTATTTCGAGGGCGTGCAGTTCAGCCGCGACAAGGAGGCTCTGAACCAGTATTTCCGTCAGATGACGCCAACTCTCGGCCCTCCCGATCTGGATGTCTACGCCAAGGCGTATGCCGCACTGTTCGACAGGATAGGTCCGGCTGTCTTCGTCACCCATTCGCAGGGCGGAGGTGTCGGATGGCTTACACTGCCGCAGACAAGGAACATCCGTGCCATCGTCGCCTACGAGCCGGGAACAAACGTGCCTTTTCCCGAAGGGCAGATGCCGGAGGAAGGGAAAGTACTAACCCTGTCGAAGAAGACCGAAGGCGTGGAAGTGCCGATGGAAGAATTTCTGCAGTTCACGAAAATCCCTATCATCATCTACTATGGCGACAATCTGCCGGAAACCGACGAACGGCCGGAACTGTACGAATGGACACGACGCCTGCATCTGATGCGCAAATGGGCTGCCTTGCTCAACGAACACGGCGGCGATGTCACGGTCATTCATCTGCCGGAGATAGGTTTGAAGGGCAACACCCATTTTCCCTTCTCCGATTTGAACAACGTGGAGGTGGCCGATCACCTGTCGAGATGGTTACATGAGAAAGGACTGGATTGAGAAGGCGGAGTCATGGACGAAGGAACTTTCTGAAAATGGCGGGAATAGCCGGCGGAACGATGACTGAAAACGACTATTGAGTTAATCGAACAACCTTTAACAATTTTCATATGATACCATTATTTATCGGAGGCATCGGTATGCAGGAAGTGCTGCTGATTGCATTAGTCGTCCTGCTGTTCTTCGGAGGACGCAAAATTCCCGAACTGATGAAAGGCATCGGCAAAGGTGTCCGTTCATTCAAGGAAGGTATGAACGGCATGGAGAAAGAAATCAGTCCCGAAAATACCGACAAGAAAGAGGAGTGACATGGCAAAGGAAGACAAAACGGACGGCTTGAGCTTTTGGGAGCACTTGGACGTGCTGCGGACGGCGATTGTTAAAATCGTCGCCGTGGCCGTCGTGTTCGGTATCGCCGCCTTTTGTTTTAAGGAAAAACTTTTTGCCGTTATCCTTGCCCCGAAAAACGACGGCTTCATCACGTACCGTCTTTTCAACCGGATTGCAGCATGGGCCGGCGGCGAGACCGGGAGTTTTGCCGTGCAGCTCATCAACACGGGACTGGCCGGGCAGTTCGTCATCCACATGAAGACGGCATTATGCGCGGGTGTCCTGTGCGCGTCGCCCTATATCCTTTACCAGTTGTTCCGGTTCGTGTCGCCTGCCCTGTATGCCTGCGAGCGGAAATATGCCGTGCGGATAGTCGGAGGCGGCTATGCAATGTTCCTGATGGGTGTGGCGGTCAGCTACTTTCTTATTTTCCCGCTGACATTCCGTTTCCTTGGAACCTATCAGGTCAGCGGTGAAGTGGAGAACATGATCGTCTTGCAATCCTACATTTCGACCCTCGTGCTGATGTGCCTGACAATGGGTATCGTGTTCGAGATTCCGATTTTATCATGGCTGTTTGCCAAATTGGGGTTTCTCACCGCCGATTTCATGCGACGTTACCGGAAGCACGCTATAGTGATTATCCTTATCGTTGCGGCTGTCATCACGCCGACTTCGGACGTGTTCACGTTGTCATTGGTCACATTGCCGATGTGGGTTTTATATGAAGCGAGCATTCTGGTCGTAAATAGAGCTGCAAGTAAAAAGGCAGTAGACAGATAAAGAAACGACATCTTGAAGTGAAAAACAATCTGCCGGCCAAAAGATAAAACAAACCTTTTTACAATAAGAGGTAAGGTACTGTAACACGTAGGTAATCCGTTTTATAAACGGCAGGTTTTTATTCGTTTCTGCATTATACATAGAAAAGCCGTACCCTGCTCGTTTTCCGAAAGGCACGGCTTTCATCCCCTAAAAAGAGGAATCAGACAGTGACAACAGTTACATATAAATTCTGTCGCTCCTGTTCGCAGAATTTATCGTACTCGGCTTTGTCCGTGCCGCTCTCGATAGCCCGGTCGATAACGTCTCCCAACTCGTCGAAACAAACCTCTTCGTTCACACATTCCACCTCCATTCCTTTCACAAGATAGACCTCGTAATAATCCGATCCGTTGAGTGCGACGATGACGTACCCTGCGTGCAGCCGTCCGTTCACCTTAATGCGGAGTGCCGGCAAATCCCTGTATAGGGTGGCGGCAAACTCTTTGATACCCCACGACATGAGGACGGTCATGGGGGTTAACGCTACTAACTGTTCCTTAATGGTCTGTGCGACCTGCATTACATATTCTTTTTCCATAATTCTAAGTTTATAAATTATTATTCCATGATTTACTCGAACCAATCGGGGTTATCCTTTTTGAGTTCGGCTATCAACTCGTTTTCGGGAAGCTGAAGCGTTCTCTCGTCGGTAAAGAAGAAAATCTCGTCATAAATCCTTTCGGCTTCTTTACTGGCAAAACCTTCGTTCTCGTCATTGAAACTGCCGGGCTGCAAGGCATCGAGCAGGATTGTCGAACCGATAAGCAATTCTTCGCCATCGACAGATTCCACGATGCGGGAGTAATAAGACCTGCCGTTGAATTGAATCTTAGTTGTTTTCATATCGTCGTTTTTATATTAATGGTACATTTTTTCCGTGTTCATTGAGGTATTCCATGATATGCTTCGCTTCCTCGTGCGATGCCCGGTTCCGGTCATCGTAACGGCGTGTTTCGTCCGCCATGACCTTGATACACGCCTTAATCAGGCGGTACAGGCTTTGCTGAAGCGTCGGGTGCATGTCCGGGATTGCCGCCGCGAACCGTTCGGGGTTGAAACTGAAACTGTTTACCGCCATTTCCCAGTCTTTGGCGAGGCGGTATTCTTTGCTTTCTTTAATGTCCATATTCTTGAATTTTAATAGTTCTCGTTGCATATTCTGTCAAGTTCCTCAATTATGGGTGTCACCTTTTTGCCTGTAAGACTTTCTATGTCATACAGCAAGTGCTCCAAGCGTTCATACGCCTTTTCTCCCGCTTTTGTAAATTCTCCGGTACTGTCGAATGCGCTACCTTCGCAGCCCAGTTCTTGCAATAATTCTTCTAATGTCTTCATTTGTTAAATTTTAATAATTGTTTTTCTTTCCCTCTGTTCGGCTTCCTTGTTGCCGGAGCCGCTTCGGGTTTTATGGTGCTTTCCGGGGCTGGCGAAAAAGCCCTTTCCGACGTTTTTTCTTGCCAATTACGCTTCGCAGAAGGAAGAATTTGCAAGAAATGCACTTCAAAACGACGGAATCAGGCGCGACAGCCCATATTTGCACCGATAAAAACCGGTGCGGTGACGGACGGGAAAGCCAGACGGGAGAGAATACGGAGACCTGAAAGCGGTAGAAAAGGACGGCTGGAAGCTAAAAAAGAGAATTTATATATCTATATATGGATAATTGTTGTTATATTTGCATATAAATAGTGATATATTGACATTATGGAAACAACGAACTATACCACAAACAGCGATATGCTGACGCTTTTGGCGAAGCGGGTCAAGGAGTACCGTCTGGCCGCCCGCATGAGCCAGAAGGAGCTGGCCGAACAGTCGGGTGTAAGCCAGACGACTATCAGCCATTTCGAGCAGGGGGTCAGCCGTAACCTGACCTTGGCCAATTTCATCTCCCTGCTGCGTGCGCTCGGTCAGGCAGAGCGGCTCGCGGAGATTCTGCCGGAACTTCCCATGCCGCCGATGGCGCTTCGGGAAATCGAGAAACTGATACCTAAACGAGTTAGGAGGGGCAAGAAATGATAGAAAGTCTCGATGTAATCCTATGGGATAAAAAGGTCGGCACGCTTGTCGCCAATCGGGAAGGACACCGCAGCAAAGCCTGTTTCTACTTCGACAGCGATTATGTCCGCGACGGCTACGACATCGCCCCGCTCCGTGCGCCGGTAAAAGGGGTTGCCGCACAGCGCGGCCTGCCGGTCTATCCCGATGAAGAGCGGCTTTTCGGCGGCCTGCCCTCGTTCATAGCCGATTCGCTGCCCGACCATTGGGGAAACACCGTGTTCAACGAATGGGCCAAAGTGCATCATATCCGTATGAGGGACTTGTCCGCCCTCGACCGTCTCGCCTATATCGGACGGCGCGGCATGGGGGCATTGGAGTTCGTCCCGCCCACTGCCGAGGAACTGGAGACACCGTTCAAGGTGGAGATCGCTGACCTCTACCAACTGGCCCGGCAGGCTTTCGAGGAAGCCGGACGGTTCAACGTCCCGGTATCGGGCAACCTGATGGTCGAAAGCCTGTTCAAGGTAGGAACGTCCGCAGGAGGACGACGGCCCAAAGCGGTGGTCAACGTCAATTTCGGGGAAGGACAATGTTACTCCGGACAGGTGGCGACCCCTTATCCGGGCTACACGCCGATGATCGTCAAGTTCGACGAACACCAGAAGATGCCGACGACACGGATAGAATACAGTTATTACCTGATGGCCGTAGACGCCGGGCTTCAGATGATGCCGAGCCGCCTGTTGGAAGGTGAGCAGACAGCGCACTTCCTGACCGAGCGTTTCGACCGCCGGAACGGCAAGAAGGTGCATATCCAGACATTGGCTGCCATGAACCCCCCGGCAGATTCTTACGAAGCACTATTCGAGGCGGCCTGCCGTATCGGCGTGCCGCCGGGGGAACTCCGGCAACTGTTTCGCTTGATGGTGCTGAACGTGCTGGGCGGGAACGTCGATGACCATAACAAGAATTTCAGCTTCCTGATGGGCGATGACGGGCGTTGGCACGTTGCTCCGGCCTACGACTACACGTTCTCGGTCGATCCGGACGCACCGTATTACGTCAACCGCCACAGCATGACTATCAACAACCGGACAGAGGGTATTACTGCGGCAGACCTGCTGGAAGTAGCCCGCCGGTACGGTATAAAGGCCGCAGAGCCGTTCATAGAAAAGACCATAGGCATCGTTTCGCGTTACCCGGAATACGGCCGGGAGGCCGGTGTCGGAGAGGAATGGATAGGAACGATAGAAAAGGAAATCGCTGCACGAGTGGAGTGCGTGCGAGCCGATTAAAATAGAGCATGGGATTTCATGCAGGGGAAATGAACCCACCCGTTTTTGTGGCGGGTGGGTTTGTCGTTGTCATTCCGCCCCTTTCTTGCTTAGGAGGGTCAACTGGTCGGGACGGTCGGGAAACCAATAGGCGTCGCTGTCAAGATACACGCATCTGTCACCATTCCAAGGCTTCCTGAAAGCTAATACCTCTTGAGGGCCGAATACTACTCCATAATCGTTTGTAAATGCTACCATGTCGCCTACGGCCAAATCGTCCTCCGTTTCCATGACTTCGGAAAGGCGATTATAAAACTCCATGCCTTCGGCTTCACGTTCCGCTTTCCAGCGCAAAAAATCCTCTTTATGACTTCTGCCCGTGTTTATCGGCGATAATTCCGAAGGCAAAACCTCCGCTTCCGAAGTACCGGACGAAATCAGAATAATGCTGTCGTCTTCCATGTTTTCCGGTGCAGAAATCACTCGGTAAGCCCCATCGGACAAACCGTTGTCCGGGTCATGCCAATAAAGCAGATTCCCTGTCTTGATAAAATCGTATTTTCCCATTGTCTTGTGAATTATTGATTATTTATTTCCCTTTTTTCGATCCCTTTCCTTTGGAACCGCTTCGGGGTTTTACTGATGCAGTACACGGTCGTCGGCACAGCTTCATACGACGGCTCTTCTTGCCAATTACGCTTCGCTTGGGAAGGAAGAATTTGCAAGAAGTGCACTTCAAGCCGGAGAATCAAGCGCGACGACCGACTTTCGCATCGGATAAAACCCGTGCGGTGAGGGACGGGAAAGCCGGACGGGAGAAACAGGCGGCTCGTGCCGCTACAAAAGGGAAAGAATGCAATTATAAGAGGAAACGGGCGGTGGCGGGGTATCCGGGAGGCTGACTATAAAAGGACGAAGGCGGGCGATAAAGACAAAGGAGATAGCGCACTGACTGTGTTATCAGTACGCCATCTTGTACATTCAATCTTCGGAACCCGACACTTTCATTTTTGGGAACAATCCTTTTCAAAAGCATTCTTCTCCGAATGGCTCGATGTTCGCTTTTTGGAAAATTTGCGGGTTATGCTGATAAAGAAGCGGCAGGTTCAACATAGCCATAGGGTATTCCACGAAGCCGCTCCTGCGTTTGTAGCCGGAATCGGTCGCCAATCTGTTTTCTACCAAAAAGTCCAACGCATCCGGGTAATTGTTCACGTCGATAAAGGTACGGTCCGGCAAACCGAGCGCATCCATTTCCTCCAAATTGACGGAAAGTACGATATATTCGTCTTCATCTTCCACCATTACCAAGATAAGAGCCAACCAGCCATTGCGATAAAACCGTGGTACGAGGTAATACCGTTCGCCTCTGAACTCGTATTCTTTCTGTCTGAAAGAGCTGTCCGGCTCTACGATTTCAAATTCATCTTCACCTGCGGTAAAAGCAATCATAGGGTTGCTGGCATCTACATACGCTTCACCTGCTTTGTAGCACAAATACTCTCTGTTTTCGGAACGCACGATAGCAAATTGAATTTCCATAAAATCTTAACATTAATCAGTTGAACAATCTGTTTATTTTTTCCCTCCTTTCGGAAGCCTTCAGGCTTCTCCTGTCGGGATTTGATTTTTACGTGCATTAAAGATTGCCTTTCAGGGAGAAACAGGCAAGGAATTTGGGCAGAATTTTATAGTTGCGGTATTGAGCGTCCGCGAAATATGGACGATTGAAAATCGGGAAAGCTGCTGAAAAATTATGTTCAAATAGCGTAGCGGTACTTGAATGTTCCTCCAAGGCAATACCTTTGCACCGGAAAAAGCATGTCCCGACGGGCAGAGCCGTTGGCGAAGGGATTTCCGTACAAAAGGAAAACGAAGGGATAAAAAGGGAGATCTGCCAACGGCAGTGCTAAAAAAGACAGCCGCTCCTGCGGCTCTCTCTCTGTAGCGTTGCGCTATTTCTTCCCGGTCTTGCTATCCGGTTCGTCTTGCCGTTTTTTCGGGGTGAACAGTCCATTGAAACAGACCGTCGTGGCAAAAGTACGTGCCTGCGTGGCATTGCACAATCCCGCTCCGGGCATTGTCGCACCGTTGTAATGTTTGCAGTCCTTACATTTCATCATTACCTCTTTTGATTGGTTAGACAGTAGGACGGATTTCTCCGTCCTACTATTGAATTATGGTCAAGCTGCGACCTCTTCGGGTTGCGTATGTTCTTCGGGTTGTACCTCTGCCGTGGGTTGTGTATTTTCTGCCTCGGCGGCTTCTTCGGGCTTTGTCTGCCGTTCCTTTGCCAACAAGGCGGCTTTGCGTTCCTCGATACGTTTATGGCGTTTCTCATACACCTCATTATATCCACTTTCAATTTCGGCGAGCGTGTCGGGCATGTGCTTACGGGCAAAATCGAGCAAGAGGGTCGCAGCAGCGTTATTGCCGTATGCGCCTTTGAAGTTGTCTATCAAGAAATCCCTGCGGATAACGGCTTTCTGCTTGGCCGTGAGGTTGGCGATGATGTTCATTTTTTCTTCGTCCTCAAGGTGTTGGTAGGCTTTTTTCTCCCCGATACCGAATACCCCGAAGTGTTCCCTGCGGAGAGACGACAGCAGGAAGAAATATATCATCTTTTCCTCGTCCTGCGTGAATTTGCTTTCAGACGTATCAACGTCCAAAATCTGTTTCTTAGCGTCTGCAACGGTTTTCTCGACGGCTATTTCCTTGTTACGTTTGTCCTGCTGTTCCAATTTTTCCACCGGGGAAAGTTGTTTTTCGGTAGCCATGTCCGCATTGGCGGCAGCACTTGCCATGTAACACAGCGTAATTTCTTTCTGCCCGATGCAGATATAAAACGTGAGTTCGCCCGTATCGATTCGTTCATGAATTGACTTGCATTTTTCCATATAGTTGCTGAAATCCTGCTCGTACTCCTTGTATGCCGCCTCGTATTCCTCGGTAGTGTCGTATTCTTCCTTTTCGGGTGCTACCGGCGTTTCGGGGTATGCCGTGGCATAGGTATTGAGGTGCTCGACCTCGTACCCCATAGCGGTAAGGCGTTCCACCGCAAGCATGTTATTGTTGAAATCTTGGTAGCCCAATGATACGGAGGGGTATTGTTCCACAAACTGCAAGGCTTTCTCCACGAGATAGGAAGCGTTCATTTCGGCCAGACAACTCCGATTGGCGCAATTTCCGCAACCACCCTCGCAGAACAACATCATGTTGTTGGTATTGTGGGGGCATGAGGCGCATAGGGTCTTGTCGAATGCGTAACGGCTAAGGTCTGTCGTGAAATCCCGTTCGATAAACTTTGCCACCTCGGCGGCTTTCAGTCCTCGCCAACAGTCGTACAACATGCTGTCGCTGTCTTTCAAGTGTTTATAGTACACCTCTTTCTGAATATCCGTACCGTATCGGCAAATCTCACTCGCTACACTGATTGTGATTTCGTCCTTTTCCAGAAGTTCGGCGATTTCGGGTATCAATGATACGAATTTCAGACGGGTACGGATATAGTTCTCGTTTTTGCCGAACTGCACGGCCAATGACTGCACATCGTAGCGACCGCTTTCCATGAGCTTTTGGTAGGCGTTGGCTTCCTCTATGGGGGTAACGTCCTTGCGCTGCAGGTTCTCCGTCACGGCCATTTCGGCGGCGGTCTCGTCCGAAACATGCAAGATGACAGCCGGAATTTCGGTCAGTTCTGCCATAAGGGCGGCACGATACCTGCGCTCTCCGAAAATAATCTCGAAGCGGTCGGTGTCCACAATGGGGCGCACGCCGATAGGTTGCAATACTCCCTGCTGACGAATACTCTCGGCCAGTTCGGCAAGGCTCGCCTCGTCAAAGTGCTTGCGTGGGTTATAGTTGCTCGGTTGAATATTCATCAATGCAACTGATACGATGTTGTTCTCTACTACTGATTGAATGTTCGCTGTTTCCATAATTCATAAATTTTAATTTGTTATTACATTAGATTGTTTGATTACTATTGTCTTTATTGTGCGGTGTCATACTCGTATATTTCCGGATTGTCGTACCCGTCGAACACTATCCGAAACGTGTCAAAGTCCTTTCTGCCCGCCAGTCTGACGGTATCTCTTTTCCCGATGAAATAGGGTTCATTCATTGTCCGAAACGGTGCGCCGAGCGTTATCCTATCCACCAACGTACAAACTTTGCCGGGTTGTTCGGGCATGATATAACCCAGTGCGTACTCGTTGTAAACTACCAATTTGATTTTATCCATATCGCTGTCAATTTTACGTTGTTTTTTTCTTTCCCTCCTTTCGGTTCCTTTCTCTGCCTGAACCGCTTTGAGGTTTTACGGATGCGGTACACGGCTGTCGGTACAGCTTCATACGACGGCTTTTCCTGCCAATTACTCTTTCGCAGAAAGGAAGAATTTGCAGGAAATACACTTCAAGCCGCCGTATCAAGCGCGACAGCGGACCTTTGCATCTGATAAAACACAACGGTGACGGCAGAGAATGAAGCCGGGAAAGCGGTAAGGGAATCGGTAGAAAAGGGATATGCCCGTCAGGGTTAGAATAGGGATAAAACGGGCCATGTGCCTGTACTTGCGGGCAGGTAAAAAAGAGAAAGATGGTAAGACTATAAAGGAGGAATGCGCCCTATGGAAACAGCGGGCGGATAAAAAAGGACGCATGGCTGCCGTCTCCGGGGTGGGCAGACGCGGTAGCCATGCCTGTGTTTATTGTTCGTTCTTCTCCAGATACTCTTTCATTGCCTCGTTCACGATGTCTTTCAGCGACATGTTCTTCTTGATGGCGAGGAATTTCATACGGGTATGAATGCTTTTGTTGATGACGAAGTTGCAATGAACCGCCGTTTCTTTTTCCGTGGGGGCTGCTACCGGCTGTTTTCCGCCGGTAGTCTTTTTCGTAGGTGACAGCAACCCGTCCAGTCCGCCTTTCATGCTGTCTTTCAGTAAATCGCTCTTGCTCATATCGGGATTATTTTAATTTCAGTACCTCTTGCGCCAGTGCCATGTAGTCCTTGGCTCCGTTGCTGTTCCTGCTATACTCGAAGATGTTCTTGCCCTTTATGGGAGCTTCGGCCAAAGATACGTTATCCCGTATAACGGTCTTGAACACCTTTTCGCAGAATGAATCCTTGACGAGTTCGGCCACACTTTTGTTCAGTGTCTTGCGTTTGTCGAACTGGGTAATTACAATGCCACCAATAGCGAGTTTCGGATTCAGGCGTTCCTGGACGGTGGCAATCACATTCATGATCTTGGCCATGCCGCGCATGGCGAGGAATTGTGCCTGTACCGGGATAATCAGGTAGTCTGCGGCGGTAAGGGCGTTCAGCGTCAGCAACCCCAACGAGGGCGGACAGTCGATAAGGATATAATCGAATTTCCGGTTTTCGAGCAACTTGCCAATCAGGCCGTTCAATATCAGTTCCCGTCCCGGCTCGTTGATGAGTTCTGCCTCGGCAGCCGAGAGGTCGAGGCAGGACGGTACGACGGTTACACCTCCTGCCGTTTCAACTAATGGCAAGGGGTATTTGCCTTTCATCGCCCCGTACACCGTCTGTTCTTCCTCAATGGAGAGGCCGAAGGATTCCGTAAGGTTCGCCTGACCGTCCATGTCGATAGCCAGCACGCGCTTTTTCTTTTGCTGCAGGGCCGCAGCCAGATTGATGGTGGTGGTCGTCTTTCCGACCCCTCCCTTATGGTTCAAGACCGCAATTATTTTTGTCATCGTTTCACTCTTTTATTCCACTTGCAAAGTTAATACTATTTTTCGTAAATACTAAAATTAGTATATACTAATTCACTAAAAACTATTGTTTTAGCAGTGTAGTATTTTAGTATTTACTACTATACTAAAATAAAGTTTGACTAAGAGTAGTATATCCTACATTCGCAGACGAGTGGCTTACTAATCTACTACATATAGGATATACTACATTTAGTATTCGCTTATTTTCAAAGGTTTACTCTCTTATCAGAAAGGCAAATCCTCCTTTTCGTCCTGCGGGAAATCTGCAGGAGGAACGGGTGCGCCGTCTGCTCCGCTTACTGCATTGTCCTCTCCGGCTGCCGCGCCTTCCCGCCTTCCGGTATTGATAAAGGCAATACTCTCTGCCGTGATGGAGAGCTGTATCTGGCTCTCGCCGTTCTTGTCTTTCCACAGGGAAGATGACAGCGTGCCGTCAACAAGTATGAGTCTCCCTTTCGTCAGATATTCGGACAAGCGGATATGGTTGTCCTTGTTGCTGCGTACCCTTATCCAAGTGGTGATGTTTTGCCCCTTTGAATAATCGTCAACGGCTATGTCCATAGCCATGAATGAGCCGTGTGCTCCTGAAATTACTTGGCAATCTTTGCCGATGCGTCCGATAGTGTGAACATGTAACATAATAGAAAATTGTTTGTGGCAAGGTGGTTGGTCCTGCCGTTACCTAACTGTTTATTTTTTCCCTCTTTTCGGTTCCTTTCTCTGCCTGAACCGTTCCGGGATTTTATAGATGCGGTACCCGGCTGCCGGTACAGCTTCATACGACGGCTTTTCTTGCCAATTACTCTTCGTAGAAGGAAGAATTTGCAAGAAATACACTTCAAGCCGCCGGATCAAGCGCGGCAGCCTACCTTTGCATCTGAAAAATCGGACGGTGACGGCAGAGAGGAGACCGTAGAGGTTATACATATAATTGATATAAAGGGAAGAGGGCTTCGCCCAAGTATAAGAGCAGAGGAAAAGAGAGAGGTATAAAAGGAAACCGCCAACGGAGTTGCGGTAATTTACAAACGGGTATCGTGCCCTTCACCGACGATGTTGTCATAGGCACGATACCTTATCATAGCTTATTTTGTCAGAACCGGTATCTCAAAGGGAGGAATGCAGCAAATCGCCCATCCTTTGTTCTGGCAAAGTACAAAACCCTCTGACGATAGTATCTCCGTTTACGCCTTCAAGTCCGGCGAACATTTGTAATGCGTCAAACCCTCTGTCGAACTGTTCCATGATGACGGCGGGGGCAAAATGGATAATCCCGTGAGGGTAGCTTTTCGATGTGCCAATCCACCCGCGCAAATAATCATCGAAACAGCCTTCTGCTCTTGACGCATGGAACTCTTGTGAATGGGAACTGCAAATGGTTTTACCGTAGATTTCGTCTCCTAAAATTAAAGTTCCCGTTTGCGGATTGTACATAAAACGCCGATTGGTTATTTGAAGAATATCTATGATTTCCCATTTGACATTGATAACCATCAGGATTTTTTCAACCTGCCTTTTCATGCGTTTGCCTGTTTTACAATTTTTCTTGTCCATCACTTGTCTTTTATGCCGTGAAACATCTGCTTTTTTACCCTTTTTTCGATTCTTCTCTCTGTCTGAACCGTTCCGGGATTTTACAGATGCGGAACACGGCTGCCGACAGGGCTTCATACGGTGGGTTTCCCGGCCAATTACGCTTTCATGGAAAGGAAGAATTTGCGGGGAATGCACTTCAAGCCGCCGGATCAAGCATGGCAGCCGACCTTTGCATCTGGCAAACCGGACGATACCGGCAGAGAGGAGACCGGAACAGACCGGTAAATATGATGGTAAAAAGGGAGTACGGCTTTGCCTGTATAAATGCAGGGGAAGCGAAGTAGAAAAGGGTCCGGCTTGGGCGGGTCAGGCAAGGGTCTGCCGGGGCAAACATGAAAGGGATTCTCCTTATCCGCTCCACGCCTGAATTTCGACCGGGCGGAATGAAAGCGCGGAGCGAATAAGAAGTATCACCGTTTGCCCTTGACGTGGCAGGTCACAAGGGAAAGATACGGAACAGAGGCGGAAAGTCCGAAACCAGCGGCATAAAGACCGGTCGGGCTGTGGAATACCGTGTTGTTTCGACAGGTCGAAGCTCCGGCATGGAACGGCACGATCCGGGCTGCCGCCGGTTTTGAACGGCCTCCCGTACCTTTCCCTGACGACTTGTTACGGCACAGACTTTCCACTGGTTCACGGGGTTGGGAAAGCCGGCGTATAATAGGGAAACAGCCTGAAGGTAAAAAAGGAGTAATCGTACTATAAAAGGTATCGGTTGCCCCGCAATCCGTCCGGAGGGCTTTCGCCCATCGGACAGACCACAGAGGTTATCGGCTTATAGTTTGGGCTTGTTCTTCGGGAGAATGGGGCAAGAAAGTATTATTCTGTAAAATGGCCCCAGCTCGGTCTTTACCGGGTCTTTCGATACCAAGAATGTTGCGCTCTCCTTGACCTTCGCTATATCCAAAATGGTCTTACAGATGTACTTATTCCTCAAACGTGTTCCTCCCCTGTTGAACTGCAGCGGAAAACCTCGCTTGTCAGTGGTTTTGTGCAGAAACCACTCTTTCGGGTTGTTTTCATCACAGCCAAACTCCAGTCGGTCGTTCATTGTGATATTCATTTCTTTTGCCAATTTGGTGGATAGATACATGTTGCCGGTAACGCTGTTGAACCTTATGCTTCTTTTACCTACACGGTTTTCTCTTGTCCGGCAATTCTCGACGTTGTAAATTACAAATTTCATTTTCTTGAATTATTTACGGGTTATACAAATTACATGCTTACGTGGGCGTACCTTTTGGAAAATCCTTCGTGATTGCGGATAGTGTCGGTTATATCGCTTATTCTCCGGTGTATCGCACTTGCGGAAATGCCTGCATAGGCGGAAAGGTGTCTGTATGAACATTTCGCCTCGTACTCTTTCAGTCTGAAAAGCTCGTAGTCCGTTTGGGGATATTTCTTCTTCACAAACAGCAGTATGTCATACACCAGCTTGTCGGAAGCTGCCAGCACCTCGACGGACGGTGTTTCTTCTTCCTGCATGAGCAAAAAGAAATGTTCGTTGTCGGGGAAACAGTAACAACTATCCTTGTGAATACATTTCAGTCTGCACTTTTTGTACACGCCGAAAAAATAAGGCTCGAAGCTCTCGACAGGTATTTCCGAAATCACGACTTCCCGTTTCATCGCCAAATAGGCGTCGTGAAAGGCGTCCTCGTGCAGGTAACGTCCGAATATGTTACGCAATCTCTGATAGTTGTAAACGAACCAGTTGTCAAAAAGCGAATTTTTTTTCATGTTTCAATTTGTTTTTAAGTTTTTTTTATTTCCCTCCGGTTCGAGCGATTACCGGAAAGTTCGATTCTTTTTTCTGCCTCGTCTTTGCATCACGGGGTTTGCAGCAAGGATTCCATGAAAAATACTCTTGGAATGGAATGAGAAGGAAGATTTTTCATCAGGAAAATCGAAGATGGGCCTTGAGGCAAAGTTTTGAGATGCAATCAACTTTGCGGAAAAAAGTGTCGGGCTTTACGGTCGTCGGTTCGTGATAGCATCTCAATCTACAAAGGGGGGGGAAGCGAAAGCCTGCCTATAAAAGACAAGGTGTGTGGTATAAAAGGAGTGGCTGGAGGTACAAGGGGAAGATTCCGTTACAACCGGGTATGGCCGTGGCAGACCGGAAGGTGAAAAAATCCCCTGTCCGGTGTTGTAACCGAACAGAGGGAAAAGGTTAAATCTATGAATTATGGTCATGCCGCTTTGTCGGTGGCCTCGTGTTCGGAAAGGGCGGACTGCGTGCGTTCCGCCTCTTTCATGCTTTCGTCGATCCGATGCTGTAAAGCGTTGCACTCCTGTTTGAGCCTTGCCAACTCGTCCGCCTTGCTCCACTTGCGGGCGATGATTCCCTGCAAAGCGGGTATCTCGCTCTCCAGCTTGGCTATCTTCTGCCGTTGTTCCTCAATCATGCCGGGCAGCTTGGCGAGGGCGGCTTGCGGGTATCGGGAGGATTCCACGAAGCCCAGAGGCAATGCTCCCGATATGCCACAACGGTATTTCAGTCCGCTTACGCCCTCGACGAGGAACGTGTTGCGGTAGAATGTACCGCCCATGTCATACTCGCTGTACACCGACAGGTTCAATCCGGCATACGTGCCTATCGTACCGATTGCCCCGTTGCGGTAGGTCTTGGAAATGCGGTGCAGCTCCCGTCCGGTCTCTTCCGCCGTGGCTTGTGCGAGGTTCAACAGCCGGGTCGTCCGGTCTCCGGTGTAAGAGGTGATATATTCCCAGTCCTGCGTCATGCGTGCCGCCGCACTCTCGGCCTTTGTCATGTCTTCCCGGTTGGCCGCAATCTTACGCTCGGCCCTGATACGGTCTTTCTTGAAAATGGCCTGTTCCTTTTCGAGCTGCATAATCTTGTTGTCGAGCTTCGTTTTCTCCAACAGGTCGGTATTTCCCGACAGGAGAGCCACGAACTCGGCGAAATTCATGCCGTTATCCTCGTCCATAGCGTCCTCGTCGATACGGCGCACAGCAATCGTACCGTTGTTAATTTGGTTGATGAACATTTGCTTGGTTTTCAACAGGTTAAATTTGTAAGCGTCGAGCGTCTTTTCCGTTCCGTAAATCACCACGTCCACGGTATTGTTTCCCCAGAGCTTAACGGTGTTGCCTTTGCGTACCGCACGACCGTTGCGCTGCTCCATGTCGGCGGGGCGATCGGGTAGGTCAAGGGCATTACTGCCCTCTTCCCCCCTCAGAACCGTACGTGAGGGTTTCCCCTCATACGGCTCAAGCTTTTCAAAGTCTCTGTTCGTGTGCAGAGACCGGCTCATCCTACTTCTTGTTTCCATTGTTTTTACGGGATAATTTGAAACATTCATCATGAACCAACAGATTGCATTTCCGTCCGTCTTGTACGGTCGGCATTACATTCCATGCCTTATGCGTGTCAATCGGTTCACCACATATCGGACATTTCCGACCTTGCTTTTCCCATAGGTAAAGCAGGGATTTACGTCCTTTCAGCGTCACAAGCATCTTTGACTTCATTCTTTTATTGAAGTACAGGCGGCAGTCTGCGT